>JBKQTS010000177.1:0-7877 GCA_052143075.1 Syntrophobacteraceae bacterium
TCCACTATGTCCAGCGCGAACCCGAAACGCAGTGAGGGTTCCGGGCGCGGACTTGACGCATTGCCTGGGATGATGCGTCAAGCGGGGACCCGATACGAAGTGAGGGTCCGCTTAGCCCACCCTGATACAGTTCTCAAGCCCATGTTTTATTCGATTGTGTGCGAAAAATTCTGCAAATTGCGAAAGCTAAAAAGAGCGGGGGAAAGTTTCCCCCGCACCCCGCAGGAGCCTCACAGCGGCGAAGGGGGTGTGGGGGGACGCAACTCCCCACGCTTTTCCGGATTATTTATTTGCAGAACATTCCGTACACGGTCTTTTATTCCTTAATCTTTTCGATCAGCCAGGCCATGTTGCGCCCCAGGGTCTTCATCGTATCGATCCCTTCAGCGTCTTTTTCCACGTCTCCCTTTTCGAGCCCGAATCCCATGTTCCAGTAATTCGACCCCGGCACGATCATCTGGCTGATCAGGAAAAAGTGATTCATGGAATCAAATACGTGGACTGAGCCTGCGCGGCGGACGGCTACGACCGCCGCTCCAACCTTGCGCTTGAACATATCGCCGTTTGCTTTGGCCACCAAGCCCGCCCGGTCGATCAGGGCCTTCATTTCGGCGCTTACGTCGGTGAAATATGTAGGCGAACCCAGTATTATCCCATCGGTCTGAGTCATGCTGTCGATGCACTGGTTCAAATAGTCATTATCAACGGCACAGTGTCCGTCCTTGTTGTTGAAGCACTTGAAACAAGCCATGCAGCCGTGGATATCCTTGCCGCAAAGCTGCACCATCTCGGTATGGATGCCTGCGTTCTCGAGTTCGCCGAAGACATAGTTGATCAGGATAGCGGTATTGCCGTCTTTTCTTGCGCTTCCATTGAATCCGACAACTTTCATCGCAGCCTCCGTGCCTAAGATCCGGTTTCAAGAAGTGAGAGAACGAGAGATGCTCTAAGGCTCGCGCACGATCCGGAACCCGAGATCGTCTTTCATGCTGTTGGGCAGACCGCTTCCACGAATGGCGCACCTGATAGAATCGGCCGAACCACGCCAGCACCCGCCTCGAATCACGCGGCTTTGTCCCATGCTCTCATCGGTATTTTGCGGATTGTTTCTATCGTGGCGCACGTATGAATCAACGCCATAAAGGTCCGAGCACCATTGCAGCACGTTGCCGAGCATATCGAACAGCCCCAGCGCGTTTGGCCGGAAAGAACCGACCGGCGCCGTTGTCGCGTAGCCGTCATCGCATTCGTGGACCGGCTTGATTCCGAGGAGTCTTTCGGCCGTATAATCTGCGACGTTTTCGTATATACAGGCCCTGGATGCATCTTCGCCCCAATACCGGGAGGCGTCGGAACCGGCCCGGCAGGCATACTCCCACTCGGCTTCGGTTGGCAACCGGAAATTGTACTGTCCGCCGTTCTGTCCGGTAAGCCACTGCGAAAAGTTATTGGCGTCCACCCAGCTCACGTATACCGCAGGCTCCCCATCGCCGTTGAGTGAATGACCGGCGTAGTCCCTGCTGTCGTGATCTTTCTGGAATTGCCTGAACTGAGCGTTGGTAACCACCGTTTGGCTTATCCAGAAGCCGTCGAGGCAAACCTCGTGCACGGGCCCTTCGTCTTCGGATCGGCCTTTCTCACTTTGCGGACTGCCCATGAGAAAACACCCGCCCGGGGCCCATGCGAATACCAGCCCTGTGACCGGTTCTTTCCAGGTTTTGACAGTCTTTATGGGCTTTTCGCCGCGTGAGGCAGGTTCTTCAGCAGGTCCGGAGGCCAAACGCTCCGGTGTGCCGGGAGGATTTAGCTGCGGCGGAGTGGAGGCCGGCTGCCCTGGAGGCTTTGGCGGAGGCCAAAGGAAGTAAAAATCTCCTTCCAGCGACGAAGATTCCCAAGGGACCTGTTTGCCCCCGGTGGCCTCACGCACCGCCGAGCGCACCTGCTTGAAGACATCTTCGATCTTAAGTCCCGGCTGAACCATAGCCTTGATGAGTTCGCCCGTATAGACGCCGTTTTCTCCAGGCCCGTCGTTGGCCACAGAACCAGGCGCCGTAGCGTAGGCAATCAGGGTGCCGGTCGGAGCGTCTATCGAGGCTAGCCCCATCGATATGGAGCGGAAACTGCGGGCAAACGGGTTGTCTCGACATGCATCAATGATAACTATATTCATTCGGGCATGGGCGTAATCCATTTCGCCCAGTACTGCGCCCATATCGACCGCTTCATATTCGACCTGATTTTCATGCTCGATCGCCGCGCCAACCGGGATAAAGTAGTTATGCCCGTTCAGTTGGACCCCGTGCCCGGCGTAATAGAAAAGCCCAACGCCACCCTTCTGGAGCTTTTCCCCGAAAGCCTGGATCTCGCGCTTCATTTGTTTCTGGTCCAGGTTTTCCTTCAGTGTAACCTCGAAGGAAAGGTCCGTGAGCGCCCTGGCTATGGCTCTGGCATCGTTAATTGGATTGCGGAGGGCCCCCGATTCATAGGCTGCGTTGCCGATGACCAGGGCCGTGCGTTTTTCAGACTGGCCCGGAGCAGCCGGCAGTTGATTTGACCGGGCAAAACCGCCGCAGAATACAAGGCCGCTCAAGAAAGCGACCAGAAGGCAGGACAAAAATTTCTTTTTCCCGGCTACAGGGCTCATTTGCCTCTACAATCCCCCGTCCAAGTAAAAAAGGGAGTCTCCCCTGAAGGCAAAACTCCCTGAACGATTAATCAGGCCATATTACAAAAAATCCGATCGGAGACCGCGTTTGTCATGAAACCTGCGCCCCCCCCCAATTGCCCGCAATTATAAGTAAGATTTTCCAGGGCTTCAATCAAAAAGAACAGTGAACCCTCACTACGTTTCGGGTTCGCGGCTAACACTGAGGAAGCGCGTGAAACGCTGGACCCTCACTTCGTTCAGGTCCGGGCCACACGTTGCGTCCAGCAGTTTGATGCTTCAAGTTCGGGCACGAACCCTCACCACGTTCGGGTTCGCGGTGGCCAATTCGAAAGCGCCTACAATGCTTCAAGTTCGCGGCCGGAACCCTCGCTTCGTTTCGGGTCCGCGCTTGATACTCTCGGCCCGTGCCCAAATGCTTCAAGTTCGCGCCCGATTCCTTGTGAGGGCGCTTTGTGAGGCCGCATAGTGAACAGTGAACAGTGAAAACTTCGCCCTTCTAACTTCACCTTTCTCACTTGGGGGTACGCCGGCCGAATCGATAACTGCCTCACCGGGGCGTTTCCGCCAGATTAATTGCCTGGACCTGAACTTGCAGCTTTTCTTGGGAAGGCACATCCGTTTCAACCGTCAGAACAATTGGAATCCGGCTTCCAGGGGGGATGTTCTCCATTTTGGGCGTAACTTCCAGGCTGAATCCGGGTTCACTTGGAAAAGGCTCCTGCTTCACATGAATGAGTCGTTGGTCGTAGGTGCATTTTACGATTTTGAAGGCTTTGTTATTATTGTCAACAACCAGCACCTTTCCGGAAAGTATCTCCTGATCAGGACTTAGGCGGCCCACGACCAGAACTTTGGGCCTGATCCCGATCTCGCCCTCGATAGAACCGTTTACCCAGACGGTGAGTTCAGGTTTTTCCGAAAAGTCGGTATAAAGAGTAATGGACCCCCTGTAATTTCCCATCGAAGTGTTATTGGATACCGTGAGCCGGTAATGTTTTCCATCTTCTACGGTTTCAAGTTTGTACAAGACCTTCTTATCGAGATTGTCATCGACTTTGCGGATATGAAACATATTCGAGTTCGTGATCAGATCGATGGTTTTTTCCTTAAGAGCATCGGCAGTTCCCTGAAAATAGATAGTTTTCTCGGGCCGAACCTCGATCAGAGGCTTAACGGTCCCTTCCACCTGGAGGACAATACGAGGGTTTGCCGGATCGTCGCTCAAAACTGTTGCCGTCTTTTTTACGTATCCCTGGAACCCCTTAAGACTTAACTCTAAAGTAACTTTTCCCTCCGCACCCGGAGGGATCGCCCGGTCAAAACGGGCAATGGTGCAGCCTCAACTGGGTTTAACATCTCTTATATTGAGAATGGCTTTACCGCTGTTTTTCACAATAAAATCGTGAGATAGCGGCTCCATTTCCGAGAGTTGCCCAAAATTATAATTGGTTTCGGCAATAATGATGCTGGAAGTCACAGGGCCGGCGAGTGCGGCAAAAGCCAAAACAGAGCCAATTCCAAAGCATCCGGTAAAGATCCGCAAGAGCCATTTGAATGAGTTTCCCATTGAACACCTCCAAGTGCCGCACTATACCACCTTAGCCCAGGTTCGTCATGACCTGACTGATTCCTGTTATGAACGCATTCGACATGGAAGAGGAAAGGAGCTATTTTGACTCTTCGAGGATGCTATCTAGCTACTCCAGCCGGGGTTTCAACATGAGATGGAAAAACATGCTGTGCAGCTTTGTGGTTTGCGCCGCCTTGATGATCTGCGGCTTCCTCTATCTGGACGTCAGGATTGCGGAATTCGTGTCGGAAAAGGCCGGTATCGATTTTCTTCTCTCGGAGGGCGTATCCAATCTACCGGACCTTCTGTTCATACTGGTGTGCACCATAACCGTTGTGAGTTGGACTGCGCGCTTTTACCTGGCAAGGAAACGCCCCAAAAGCCCGATTTTGAATTTCCTGGAGCTTATCGGCCTGGCAGTTCCATTCACGTATGTCTTCAAAGACCTTTTAAAGGACCTGTTTGGAAGGACGAATACGCGCGTCTGGCTCTTGCATCCCGATCGGTTAGGGTTTCATTGGTTTCAAGGCGGGGGAGACTTTGCGAGTTTTCCATCGGGGCATATGGCTGTCTTCACTGCCTTGATGCTGGGAATCGGCAGGTACTTCCCCCGGCTGCGTCCCGTGTGCGCAGGATCGCTCCTTGTCCTTGCAGTGGCTTTGATTGCAACCCAGTATCACTTTTTCAGCGACCTGGTGGCCGGCGCCTATCTTGGTGTGATTGTCGATTCGATCACCTGGCGGGGGCTGGCATATTTTCACGATTCGAAGAGCCCGGCAAACTTAGCTGCCCCGGGCAATGAGAACAGATGCCCGCATGGAGTCGAGTACGGAAAGAGAAAAGTTGATGATGAACAGCCGTGAGAGGTTTTTGGAAGTAATGCGCTTGGGAAAACCTGATCGTGTCCCTTATTTCGAAGAAGGGATAAGGGATGAGGTTTTGAAGGCCTGGCGAAAACAAGGGCTCAGGCGCGGCGCTGATATCCGGAAGGTGTTTCCCCTGGATCGTCATGAGGAACTGGAGCCTGACGTTGAGCCCATTCCACAAATAAAAACATGGCCTGCTTCGCTCTCCGAGTTAGCGGTTTTGCGGAAGAGTCTCGACCACCGTGACAGCGGCCGCCTTCCGGCGGATTTGAGCGTTCATGTAAAGGCTGGAAAGGCGCGGGATTACCCGTTGATGCTGCGGGTGCATCGCGGCTTTTTTCTCTCAATGGGTGTGCGGGGGTGGAACCGCTTCAGGGAATTAATCGAGCTGCTCAACTACGATCCGCAACTCGTGCGCGAAAGTATGTCGATTCAGGGTGAGTTTGCAGCCAAACTGACCGAACGCATACTTCGAATGGTCGACGTGGATGCAATCGTGTTCAGCGAACCTATCGGCGGCAATGACAAACCTTTGATCTCACCCCGGATGTATGAAGAATTCGTGCTCAAAAGCTATGAGCCTGTTTTGGCCGTGATCAGACAATACGGTGTGGAGACCGTAATATTTCGCACTTACGCGAACGCCAGGATATTGATTCCAAGTATTTTGAAGTGGGGCTTCAACTGCCTGTGGGCCTGCGAGGTGAATATCGAGGCGATGGACTATGGTGACATTCGCAGGGAGTTCGGCCGGGATTTACGCCTGATAGGAGGCATCGATCTGGACGCGCTGCGGCGCGGCAAGGAAGCCATAAGACGGGAAATCGAACAGAAGGTCCCCCCACTTCTGGCCGACGGCGGATACGTGCCACTGGCTGACGGCAGGATTCGCGCGGACATAACATTTGAGAATTATGCTTACTACAGGCGGTTGCTCGAGATAGTCACGCAAAGGTAAAACTCCGGCGGGGCCGGTGGGACCGGCTGCCAAGTTGCCCGCTTGCAAAATCGCCGCGGGCGCAAACCGGGGCCCAGCGCCATTGATATTACGATAAAAATCAAAGGCTCTGGATTCCGGCCCCCGGACCAGATACTTCCGGGGCAGGCCCCGCCGGAATGACGGACTTTTTCCTTGTAGCTGCTCATCTTTATTTAAGCGCTTATGGGGATAAACCCCGCGCCTACGGACCAAAAGGAGTAGCTTAGGTCAGCGCTTATAAGGCGAAAGCCCCACGCATGTCTTCCTATCCCCCACACCAGGCGGAGCCAGGAGTTATTTTATTTGCAGGAGTTTCGATACAATGGCTGACGCCGGGGTCCAGAGTCTTTTCGACCCGTGGAGTCGATGAACGAGTGCTGGACCCCGGCTTTGGCCGCCAAGGCGGGAATCTTTATTACGCAACTATTTATGTCGTTATGTATAGACGGCTTAAACCGGTTTATTCACTCTTCTGCTTACGGCGTCTTTTCACGACAGGTTGCTTCTTTTCCTGTGAACCCGGCGCAACACTTTGCGCCTTGCTCTGTCTCCTGGCCTCTATCGCTTTCACCAGATTCGCAGGTAATCCCCTCTTTTTTGCAGCCTTGCTTCGCGCCTTGGTTAATGCTTTTGCAGCCAAAGGAGTTCGCATTGGGAAGCCGTATTTTTTCTTGTACTCTTTTGAACTGATGCCGTGGGATGTCAGATGTTTCTGAGTCAATTGCTTCATTTCGGCGCCGCATTCAAGACAGATTACCTTGTCATTCTGAATTGAACTTTCCGGTGTTATTGGTCCAGGAGTTTTTTCCTGTAAACCGGCCGGTTCCTGTGCCAGGGACAGTTCAATTTCGCCGGATTCTGCCTTCTGCAGTTCCATGAGAGTGCCAAAGACTTGCCGGAGTGACAACGTGATTTCAGTAGCCGACATTGGAGCTAAAGAAACTTGCGTTTGTACGATCTCTGATGCGATTTCGATAATTTTTCTTGCCATTGACGCACTCCTCCATTGTGTAGGTAATTCGTCCCAATGAAAAATCGAGTTTAGCGAACGTCGTTCATCTCGAACAAATTGTGGGATACAATTATTATAAATATGTTTCAGGCTAATGCAACAGGAAATTGCATTATGACCTTAGATACTCTAAATTCAGTGCAAGACCATGATTCCGGGGTGCGCACCAGAACTGAAACCGATCCGTTACCTGTATTATGGGGCGCGTTCAATGAATTTATGGGAGGCGACTTTCACAAAATTTATTGCGCTGCTGAAGATAGCAATAATTATCCCTATTCCTATTTCGACATCGGCCAAGTTGAAAATGT
Organism: Syntrophobacteraceae bacterium; assembly: GCA_052143075.1. GTDB lineage: Bacteria > Desulfobacterota > Syntrophobacteria > Syntrophobacterales > Syntrophobacteraceae > SbD1. The sequence goes on from JBKQTS010000177.1 coordinate 7,407, forward strand.
AGGGTCGAAGTCCAACCAAACCGAAGTTGACAAAGTCAACCACCCTTCCGAATGCGATGCGATCGAACAAGTTAGAGAGGCAGCCGGCGCAAAACAGGGATAAACCAAGCATCTGAAGAAATCGCAGTCCATTGGCAATCATTAGAAAAAGAATGCCAACGCCCAGCAATGCAACGACTCCCATAGTGACGATTTTCCCGCGCCACATTTCCGGCAGAAGTCACTCGAGAGCGAAAACTCCGCCCTTATTCTCGACATAGTCAAGACTGAGCATTCCTTTCACCAATGTTAAACGCTTTGTTCTCGGCAGGTCCGATCTAACAATCTGTTTTGTAAGCTGGTCAGCGCCAATACAAAGGATAATAATAAAAAAGACGAAAAAGATTCTTTTCTGACTATTCATGGTTTAACTTTTCTTCTACAGTGACCATCCGGTCATTACCCGCAAACCCGCATGGATGCTGGACCGTT
>JBKQTS010000178.1:0-5428 GCA_052143075.1 Syntrophobacteraceae bacterium
TCCACTATGTCCAGCGCGAACCCGAAACGCAGTGAGGGTTCCGGGCGCGGACTTGACGCATTGCCTGGGATGATGCGTCAAGCGGGGACCCGATACGAAGTGAGGGTCCGCTTAGCCCACCCTGATAAGGTTCTCCAATGTGCAACTGGAGCAAATCAGCCTGCTGAAATAAAAAGTAAAAAGTGCCCGGGCCTACCGGAAAAGTTTTGGGTCCATCGCATCGCGAAGTCCTTCGCCGACAAGGTTGTAGGCGGTGATGCTTATAAATATCGCAAACCCCGGGAAAATGGTCAGCCACCAAGCAAATTCAATATAGTTACGGCTCTGTGAAAGAATTTGGCCCCAACTCGGTGTCGGCGGCTGCACGCCAAACCCCAGGAAACTCAAGCTCGACTCCGTGAGGATAGCTCCCGCAATTCCGAAGACCGCCGAGACCAGGACCGGGGCCATCGCATTCGGCAGCATGTGCAGAAAAATTATACGCTTGTGCGAAGCGCCAAGAGCCCTTAGCGCCATAATGAAGTCGAGTCGTTTGAGCTTGAGAAATTCCGCGCGCACGAACCGCGCAATGCCCATCCACCCTGTCAGGCCGATTACCGCCATGATATTGTATATGCTGGATCCCTTTACCGCGATTATAGCGATGATCAGGAAAAATGTCGGAATCGTGAGCATGATCTCGATTGCGCGGCTGATCACTATATCGGTCCATCCACCAAAATAACCCGCCAGTGCTCCCAGCATGATCCCTATGATCAGCGCGATTCCTACGGCAACGAAACCCACTTTTAGAGAAATCTTCGCGCCGTAAATCATTCTGCTCAGCACGTCCCGGCCGCTGTCATCGGTCCCGAACCAGTGTCTGGAGTCGGGGGGAGCGAGGTACTCCAGAAGGTTGTATTCAGTCGGTGAATACTTCACCAAGGGCCATATCGCTATCGCATTTTCTTTTCCGGTAACGTGCTGGTACACGAAGGGAGCTTTTTTCTTCATGTCCCTCCAAACAAATGAACCAACCTTGTCGGCGCCGGAAAAAACGGGGAAATAGACGTTGCCCTGGTGATAAAACACGATAGGCTTGTCGTTAGCGAGCAAAGGCGCAAAAATGGCGACAAAAAACAGAAATATAGTTATCCACAACCCAAGGACGGCCAGTTTCCTCTTTTTGAAATGATAGCTCACCATTTTCCAGTAGGTATTGGGGACCTCCCCTTCACCCTCTGGTTGTGTTTCCGGAATTTGAAAATTCAGAGTTTTCGCCGGATCAGTCATGGTCAAAACCAGTTCCAGAGATTTATTCCAGTTTGATGCGCGGATCGAGCGCGGCATACAGGATATCGGAAATCAGCAGTCCAATCAGTGTGAGCAAAGCCGAAATCGCGGTTATCGCCATTATAACCGGGTAGTCGCGGCTCAGGACCGCCTCGAACCCAAGCTGCCCCATTCCCGGGACCGAGAAAATGCTTTCTATGATCACGCTACCGCCGAACATGGAAGGCAATAGAAACGCAAGAAGCGTTATAAGCGGAAGCAGAGCATTACGGAAGGCGTGTTTGAAGATCACCACACGTTCGCTCAAACCTTTTGCCCTGGCCGTTCTTACGTAGTCTTCCCGGATGACCTCGAGCATACTCGCCCGCGTCAGTCTCGAAAGGTAAGCAAGACCTCCGTAGGTAAGACAGGCAACCGGAAGCACCAAGTGCCACATCAGGTCTACCAGCCTGGGAAGAAGCCTCATATTTTCGCTTCCTATGGACGATATGCCGTAGACCGGGAAGACGTCCCAGAAATCCCCCCCTCCCAGGAGCATTATGAGAATCATCGCGACCCAGAAACTCGGAAGTGAATAGAGGATGAAAAAGCCGACCGTCAAAATATTATCCGAAACCGACCCCTCATGCGTCGAGGAATAGATGCCGAAGGGTATGGCGATCAGATAGACCAGAAAGATCGAGATTATGTTGAGTAGAAGCGTTATCGGCAGCCGTTCTGAAATCTTGTCCCACACTTTCCGGTGGTCTTTATAGGAAAACCCGAAATCGAGGGTAAAGATGCTTTTTACCCACCGGTAGTATTGGACATACAAGGGCTTGTCCAACCCGTAGAGTTCTTTTGTCTGCTGGATTATCTGCTCGGAAAAAGCCTTATCGCCGAGCGTCCCCCCCTCCCCTTTGGCCATCTGGAGTTTGAGCAGGGCGGGATTTCCTGGCGCCAGTTGGATAATGACGAAAGTAATAAAAGTGATCCCCAGAAGGGTCGGAATGATCTGGAGCAGCCTCTTGATCAGGTAGGCTTTCATCTAGGGCGACGTCATCCTTATGTGAGGGATTGAGGGATTGAGGAATTGAGGGATTGAGAAAGCTTTAATCGTTTTAATTCCTCAATTCCTAAATTCGTAATCAGTCCCTTATTCTTCTTTTCGAATCAAGACCCCCTGGCCGGCAATGTCACGCAAACAGAACGGGCTTTCGGCATCGAACCAGTCCTCGATCAGCCGATTGGCAATCGAAACCGCCGCAGGCAGCTTTACTGCTTCGTTTTCAACGGCCTCACGCAGTTCGAGGCGTCCAAACCAGCGCGCGTCCTCCAGTTCAGCATCTCCCAGGCTTATCCCGTCATCTTCGGCTTCAGCCGTAAAACCGAGCATCAGCGAACAGGGAAAGGGCCACGGCTGCGACGAATGATACCGGATGTTTTTGACACGAAGCCCGACTTCCTCAAAAACCTCTCGCGCAACTGCGCCTTCGGCGCTCTCGCCCGGCTCAACGAACCCAGCCAAAACGGAGTACATACGCTCAGGCCAGATGTGCTGCCTTCCAAGCAGGCACTTTTCACCGGACTTTATCAAAACGATAATGGCCGGGTCAGTGCGCGGAAAATGCACAACCCCGCACTGCGGATTCACGCAGGCGCGGCAGTGCCCGCCTTCCCTGATTTCGTTTCGGCCTCCGCAGGCGCCGCAAAAACTATTGCGCATATGCCAGTACGTCAGGGTTTTGGCATAAGCGAGAAGCGCTCCGTCATCTCGCGAAAGCAATGCCGCAACGGCGCGCAGGTCCCGAAACCGCCCCGCATGGCCAAAAGCGCCGGGGGCTTTTTCATCCAGGTCAACAGCAAAATAAGAATGGCCGTTCTCCTCGCCAAGGAAAAAAGTGGAATCTACTGCAGCGATCCCCTCCAACTGCTTCCACTCCAGAAGAACAGGCCGGGGGGCCTCGCCTTCAGAAACGAGAACTCTCGATTGCCGCACGAGCACGAAAAATGACCCGGGGTCCCGCATCCGCTGCGCAACCCAGTCCGGGTCTTTACGAAGATTGTGAGCGCGGTCAAGACCCTGCGCCACGAACATGTTTTTCAGGGACTTTTGGAAATTGTCAATCACGATAGTGTTTTCCGTTTCATTATTCCTAGCACATCGTCAACTTAGTTTTGGCGTGTTGCAAGGGATCGGCACCCCGGCTTTCGCTTGGTCCAGTGCTTCTAACCAACTAAAAAACTCTGGATTCCGGCCGCCGGACTGGACACTTCCGGGGCAGGCCTTCGCCGGAATGACGTATGCAGGTCTGCACTCACCGAACTTAGTTGACGCTGTACTAATATTTCTGGGCCGCTTTCGGGACCCACCAGTAGAGCGACGCGGTCCCCATTGGGTAAACCTCGACATTTTGGAACCTTCTCGAAACTGTCTCAAGAGCTTTGAGTGTAAATAAAAAAGTGTACGGCTGTTCGTCATATATGATTTGCTGAAACCTGTGGTACATTTCAAATCTTTTCCGGGGATCGAATTCCTTTCGCGCCTCCTCCATCAATTTGTCGGCTTCCTCATTTTTAAATCCGACAAAATTCGAGCCCTTTTCGACTGTCTGCGAAGAATGCCATATCTGGTAAGGATCCGATTCCCAACCAAGTTGCCAACCCAAGCTACAGGCATCGAAATTATGCTCCTCGATCTTCTGGACGAAGACGGCCCATTCCAACTGGCGGATCGACATCTTAATGCCGATCTCTTTCAGGTTCTCCTGGAGCATGGTCGCAATTTGCTCAGCGGTCTGACGGCTGGCCGGAATCAGGAACTCGAATTCGAAGGGCGCACCATCTCTTGTAAGAAAATCCTGTCCGTTCCGGTATTCCCACCCGGCCGATTTCAGCAGCGCCAGGGCAGCTTTCGGGTCATACGGATAAGGCTTGAGATCTTGATCGTATTCCGGACTCTTTATGTAAAAAGGTCCTGAAATTACAGTCCCAAGCCCAAAGAGGATTTTCTTCAGGAAAAGCTCCCGATCCACAAGCATGGTCATTGCCTGACGGACCCGCTTGTCCGAGAAAAGGGGTTTTCGCATATTCCAGCCGATATATGAAAAACTGGGCGCATAATAGCTTATCTTTCGGAAATTTTCCTCAAACCGTTTGCTCTCGGTCTGCTTCTCCCATTGAATCGGCCTCAGGCTCATTTCATCCAGGCCGCCCTGTTTCAGCACCTGAAGAGCGACCGTCGATTCGGTGATAATTTTGAAAATGACGCGGTCAAGACCCGGTTTTTCACCCCAGTAATGCTCGTTTCTAACCAGGACGATTTCTTTTCCCGTCTCCCAGTGCAGAAGCTTGTATGGACCAGTGCCGACCGGTTGTCGTCCGATCTGGTGCTCGTTAAAGTTTTCGCCTTCCTTGAATAGGTGCGCAGGAACGATCACTATGTCACCACAGATAGTCAGCGCCCGGAAATAAGGTATCCTGTAATGATAGCGTATCGTGTAATCGTCCACCATTTCCAGGCGTTCAATATCCTGGTAATAATTACGCAAGTGGGCTGCGTCGACTTTTGGGTCCATTATGCGGTTGAAAGAAAAAACGATGTCCTTTGCCGTGAAGGGAACCCCGTCACTCCACTTTATGTTCTTTTTCAGGTGGAAAGTGTACATGAGGTGGTCGGCCGAAATCTCCCACTTTTCTGCAAGAGACGGCACGAATTCCATCGACTTTGGATCTCTTTTGATAAGTGATTCATAGATATAGCCATTGATATCTCCCGCGAATGCGTCGGTCGCAGTGATCGGGTTCAGGGTGGAAGGTTCTGCGCTGAGCTGTGTAACCAACCAGTCGCCAAAGACCCTGTCTTTTGGCTGTTCCAGCTCATCGGAAGCCTGTATGGCGGGCCCCAGACAGTTAAAGGCAAAGACCAGGCCGACAAAATAAATTGCGAAAGATTTGAGGGCCTTCATTTTCATAAGGCAAACTTCCCTTAAAACCGGTCGCTCTTCTGGTTTCTCTTATCAAAAGACGTGGTGGGCTGCGCCCCGCTTCGCCCACCCTGATATGGATGACGGATGCAACCTTTATTTTATCTGCCCTTTGCTTTTAATTCACAACTCCTTAGGACCGAGGCTGCATGAGCCGCCGAGAATGGGTCCAACCGTGACTCGTCGGAGGC
>JBKQTS010000179.1:0-14981 GCA_052143075.1 Syntrophobacteraceae bacterium
AGAAACGACCAACACGTACTATGAGACCATTATGCACCTTGAGGTGGCAGTATTCTCACGATCTCAAAGATGGAAACCACTGAAACTAAAGAAGTTATGTCAACCTACTTAGGCCGCTTACTATAGCAAGAATGAAACAAAATAGTATACCACTCCGAGTTTCTCTGGAGGCAATCGCCGCAATCGATCTTCAACCTTGCTAAGGGTTATTAAGTTCTCCATCTTGTTTCCTCCCGCACGAACGATGCGACGAAAGCTAGAGTCTGCCATCCCAGCACCCAGTCTCAACCTAGCCACTTAATGCCAGCACATTGCGACGAATTGTCTAGTTGCTTGGAACGACGCCAAACTTGGCTTGGTCGAGATAGAGAATGCCATCCCAGCACAAAGTTCTTCCCAGAAACACGAAAAACAGCCCACATCATCATCAACCAATTCGATTCTAACGCATCAAAAAGGTGCCAAACTACCTAAACCTTCCTTTCATGAAAGCAGGAAGGTTCCCCCAATTTTATTCTCCGTTTCCAGCGTTTAAGATGAGAGCCATCTGTTGGCAAGAAATGGGGGGTTGAGGACACAATACACTGGATACAGTGGGCAATTTCGGTGACAAAAAAAGGGCTGACCAAAACGGCTCAACCCCTTGATTTTATTGGTATGCCGGAGGCGAGAATCGAACTCGCACATCCTTGCGGATACTGGATTTTGAGTCCAGCGCGTCTACCAGTTCCACCACTCCGGCCTTTTTGGGGATTCTAATCAGGCGCTTTGGCGGGTGTCAAGGGAAATGCGAGAACTCAGGGCGATATCCTGACACTGGTTTCCGGTTTCAGGATATAGGATAAAAACCGCCCCACCCGGCATCCGTACCTTGCGTCCTTTATCCAGAATCGCCTTGACAGCTTCTATCAAATTGGATACACAAATAAAGTTGCCGCAGAGCTGAAATTAGATTTTGGCCTGGCAGCTATCCGGGGCTGTAGCTCAGTTGGGAGAGCGCTTGAATGGCATTCAAGAGGTCCGGGGTTCGACTCCCCGTAGCTCCATAAGGGAAATCAAGGGGTTACAGTGATTAAGTTGTAGCCCTTTTTTGTTACTTACCTATTGCGGCCGCAATTTATTGGAAGGGCAAGAAATAAGAATCTACTCTGCAGAAACGATCAAGAAGATCTGTTGAAGAAGAAATTAAGGAAGAGGGATTAAGGGGTTAATCTTTGGTCTTTCAGCTTCGAGTTTTGACCTTTAACGTTGAACGTTGAACTTTCTTAAGGAGGAATGAGGATGGGAATTAGGACTGTTGAGCAGTACAAGGAAAGCTTACGGGATGGAAGGCGTGTCTATATCCGGGGAGAAAAGGTGGAAGACATCACCAAGCACCGGATTTTAGGCATCACCTGCGATACCATTGCGGCCGGCTATGAATTGACCGCCTCGGAGGATCCCGAGGTGCGAAATCTTTTTGTCGCCCCCCATCCGGAAACCGGGGAGCCCATCAATCGTTTGTTTGTGACCCCGAAGAACACGGCCGACCTGAAGGACCGAACCCGGATGATCCAGAAGTCCATCCAGCTTATAGGCGGCCTGCCTTTCGGCAAGGATATCGGTACCGATTGTCTCAACGCCGCCTTTGTCGTGGCCGGACAGATGAGCAATAAACAGTACCAGGACAATGCCAAGAATTTTCTGGAGCATCTCCGGAAAAACGATCTCCATACCTGCGGCGCCGTCACCTGCGTCAAGGGAGACCGTTCACTAGAGCCGTCCAAACAAAAACATCCGGATTATTATGTGCATGTTGTCGACAAAAACAAGGAGGGAATCTTTGTCAAAGGGGCCAAGATCCACATTACCAGCGCCCCAGCGGCCAATGAAATCATCGTCGTCCCAACCAGGCAGATGAGGGAAAACGAAGGAGATTACGCGGTCAGCTTTGCCGTTCCGGCCAACACTAAAGGGGTGACCTTTATCTGCCGCGGCGGGCGTGGTCCTTGGTCGGAACATGAGTTCCATGCCGATCGGCCGGTACGAGAATTGACGGAAGCCATGATCGTTTTCGACAATGTCTTTGTGCCCTGGGACCGCGTTTTTCTGTGCGGCGAATGGCAGTATTCCATGCTCCTGGCATATACCTTTGCCACCTTTCACCGCTTTACGGCCATCAGTTACAAAGTGCCGGCCGTGGAGGTCATGGCCGGTTGCGCCGTGACCATGGCCAAATACAACGGGCTGTTCAAGGTTGGTCATATCCGGGATAAGCTGGCCGACATCGCCGCTTATGTAGAGACCCTGCGGGCCCTGACCAATGCCGCGGCCCAGGATCCGGTCATGTACGGGGATATTGCCGTGCCCAATCCCTTGATCGCCAATATGGCTAAACTGCATTTCGCCAGTAAGTATCATGCCTTTATGGAACTGATTCAGGACATCAGCGGCGGAATCGTGGCCACCTCGCCGGACAAGAAAGACTGGGAAAACCCGGATATTCATGATTATCTGGAACATTATCTTGGGGGCTCGGCCAAATACAGCACCCTGGACCGGCTGAAGATGATCCATGAGACCATGCGTCATGTCTGCTCCCATGAATCCGCTTTCCATGAAGTGACTACGGTTCATGCCGAAGGATCCATGGCTGCCCAGAAAATGATGATCCTGGCTGAATCGCCCCTTGAGCAATATGAGACTATTGCAAAGGTGGCCGCCGGGATCATTCCCCGAGGAAGCGTGGCCAAATAAATAGGGTTCACCGTCTGCGGTTCCCTCTCCTCTGCCCCCACTCAAAAGGAGGACAAATCCCTCCTCTCTCTTGGTGTGAGAGAGGAGGGATGAGGGATGTGCTTGCCTGAGGCTGGAACGAGCGCTTACGTTTTTTAACTCTTTACATTAACAGGATGCGGAAAAACTAGGATTTTTTTAAAAAACATTCGTCATTTTAAGTTGGCAATTCCAAAACAGTTCAGTGAGTAAACTTAAAAAATAACAAACGTAAGTATCAGGAGGCATCGCCATTGCCCCAACCCGAAAGACGTAAGGGAGCGAAAGGACAGGTTTTTCTGTTAAGTTAACGGCATTGGGTTCGACTCCCCATAGCTCCATAAGGAAAATCAAGGGGTTACAGTGATAGTGCTGTAGCCCTTTTTGTTTGGTGTGCATATAGTGTGCGCGGATGGAATTTGGAGCATACTTTCACCGCTCGAATCGGTTGTTCCTGTGACGTTGTGTTCATCCTGTTTGTACGCTCTTCTGCCGATACAGGACCCTTCTAAGACGGCCTAGAATCCATTTTCTCAGGTCACCATATCTGAACACGCGCGCATTAAGGCCATCATTTCCGTGCTCGCCGCCGCTTTATCTCATCCTTGCTGCGGATTTAGGCCAGGTTCTACTTCTGAAGGATGCGAACGGGTCCCGAGACAAGCCAAGACAGGAATCCGGGCAACGTTCGCAATAAACGAAGAGACGCTCCTGTTACGATCTCGATAATGGGTCCCCCTTTTTGCTTCCCACCCCAACCTTTCCGGAACGCCTCTCGAAGATGCAGACATCCCCCACCCCCACATACAGCAAGAAGAGCAGTGGGGCACAATCGATATGGGGTCACCGACACTGCCTGATTTCTCAAAACACCTTGTACCTATTAGCTGTTTGGCCTATATCGGGTATAATAACTACCCAACGTATCCCCCCCGAAATCCCACTTTACATATATAATCGATGCCTTTAGGGTTAGTGTCACCTTATCGGACATGTTTTTCAATCAAGGTCTTTGCGAATATCAGTTATCGACTGTCCAACGATATGCATCGCAACACAGTTTGATGAGAAACATACCTTTAACAGTAGAGGAAGTAATTATGAATGATGATAGTGCAACTGTTCAAAGAGCGTTCAGGATCTTGGCGGAGCAGGGGAACTATGAAGCACAATACTTTTGGGAATTGATGTACGGCTCAACCCAAGATGTGCAGGAAGATGCGGCCAAGGCTTCGAAGTGGGAAAGTAGAGCTGTAGAGCAAGAGAACGAGCAGGTGCGCTCATGTCGTTGAGTATTTGGTATGAGTTATCGGACTATACCCTTCCGGGCAGGCTTCGCCGGGGCGACGTCCTTACCGGACTCCGGCTCATATCCTCGAAGTTATGCGATCGCAGGGAGGTTGGGAAAAATTTTGTTGGCGTTGAATTTTCGCCCGTTTGCAATGAAACCGTAACGCTGAGTGTGTAGAAGGTCCCATTGAGTATGAAGCAAGACTTGGTTCGGGTTCGAAAGGAGTTGATTTTGATAGCGGAAGCGACGCCGACTGCCTGCATGGGATGGGATGAGCGGTGGAAGACCGAGACGGGGCGGCACGACTGGCTAAAGCCCGAATCCGAGGTGAAGGAAATTGCCGAACTGCTGCGAAGTATCGGAGTATCGGCAGCCATGGACCTGGGGTGCGGCACCGGCAGGCATTCGCTCTTTTTGGCTTCCCTGGGCTACAGTGTTTTTGCCCTTGACGGGAGCAGCGCCGGTGTTGATTTAGCCCGCTCGCGCGCCCAACAGCAAACGGGGCCGATTCATTTCGTGACTGGATCGATGATGGACCTGCCCTGCGCTGACGAGAGCTTCGATTACCTTCTGGCCTGGAACGTGATCTACCACGGCAAGCGGGACGCAGTTCAGAAGTCGTTGTCCGAAATCCATCGGGTGCTGCGCCACGGAGGCATCTTCCAGGGAACGATGCTTTCGAAAAACAACAGCCTCTTTGGCCAGGGGCGGGAGGTAGCGGCTGACACCTTTGTTTGCGAAGCAGAACCGGAAAAATCCCACCCCCATTTCTACTGTAATCAGGCGGAACTGGCGACCCTGTTCGATCCCATGGAACTGCTGCGCGTAAATGACCGCGAACACGAACTTCCCGGATCGTACCACCTGCATTTTGTAGCCAAGAAGCATTATCTCGAGGACATCGAATAGTTTCGGAAGTGCTAAAGTGTTATTTGGGGAAGTTTTTGCCGAGGGATGAAAAAAGCGCGGCTAGAGCCGCTTTTATGCCGGCAGGCGGAGGAGGCTATACTGCTGTATTCTAAAACCCGGTTTTGGTCCTTTCTTCGCCCTAAATGACAGATGCAAGCATAGCCAGGGCGGAGCCTTCGAATAGCTGACCGATCGCTATCCCCAAGGCAGCCTTCCCGATCTTCTCTCCGACCAATAGACCGGTTTTTGACCATGCTTCGTCCCCATTATTATCGGGAGGAGAAGCCATGGAGAGGTCGACTCCCGTTTCCCTGCTCACCACATCCGTTATTGCGCCGGCATTTGTGGAGTTCTCATCATAATATGCCAGAACGCTGCCCGTGAGGGGATTGACACTTACGATGTAGACCCCGGAGATGACTTTGAGCTTTTTTTCCAGTTCCTGCGCATGGAAGGGTTTTCCCTTTATATCAGGGATCTTGATTCTGATTCTCCCCGGAACATGGTGCAGATAGCAGCTCATTTATGCTCCTTTAAGATTTTCAGGTAATTCCTGCAGTGCGGATATCCCGAACATCTAAACCTTACAACCTCGAGGTGCCTGCCGTAGACATGCATTTTGCGCCCGCATGCCCTGCAGACCGGGCGTTCGGCAAGCTCCGGCTTCGGTTTGAGGTCGGTGAATTGCCGTTCGCAAATGAGGCACCAGAAACGCTGCCGCCCCTGTCTTGTCTTGCCATATCTGTATGCAGCGTCCGAACCGCATCGGGGGCATATTGGCGTGAACTTCGGTGTTTCCGGGCCAGCCATAAAGCCCCTGTGCATCAAAGGGTACTCTTTCCAACTCCACCGCCCCGGGCTGTTGCCTTTGCGGCAGACATCAACCGAGTTGGCGGGTAAAGTAAAGGATGTATGTTACAATTGTGTTTCAAGATTGTTTCTTTTTCGAGAAATGTCAGTTCCACACAAAAAAGCGAGGCGGCGTCTACTAAAGCAGTCTGCCGCCTAACTCCGCCACCATGGACCGCTCCCCCTTGAGCAGCGTCACATGGCCTGCGATGTCCTCCCCTTTGAGGCGTTCCACGAGATAGGTCAGGCCGTTGCTGCTCGCATCCAGATAGGGGTGGTCGATCTGCTCGGGGTCTCCGGTGAAGACGATCTTGGTGTCTTCGCCGACGCGAGTGATGAGTGTCTTTATCATGTGGGGCGAGAGGTTCTGGGCCTCGTCGCAAAGTATGAGCTGTTTGGGGATGCTGCGCCCCCGTATATAGGTGAGCGCTTCGAGTTCCAGCGTCCCTTTTCTCATCAAGTCTTCGAGCAGCTCGTAGGGCTCGGGACAATTTCGCATCAAGAATTCGAGGTTGTCGTATATCGGCTGCATCCAGGGTCTCAGTTTCTCTTCCTTCGTTCCGGGGAGATATCCCAGGTCTTCGCCCATCGGGATGACGGGCCGAGTGACCAGCAGCCTCGAGAAGGCATTTTCCTCAAGGACTTTTTCCAATCCGACGGCGAGGGCCAACAGGGTTTTCCCGGTTCCGGCCCGGCCGACCAGGGTGACGACTCTTATCTGATCGTCTCTGAGCAGTTCGAGGGCAAATTTCTGCTCCTTGTTCAGGGCCTTGACCCCCCAACTGACCGAATCCGCATGGCACAGAGGCACCAGCATGCCATGGCAGTAGCGTGCAAGCGCCGACTGTGAAGGATTCTCGTGGCACTTGAGCAGAAAGAATTGATTCGGGACGGGTTGACAGCCCGATAACTTCAGCTTCCCGTCCTGGTAAAAGCTGTCGAGTTCCCGGGCAGACAGGTATTTCTCGACAATACCCGAGTAGAGGTGATCGTAGTCCACCTTATCGTTATAGAAATCCTCGGTCCGCACGCCTACAACATCGGCTTTAATGCGCAGGTTGAGGTCCTTGGTTACGAGAATTACCTTTCCCTGCCCTGCATTGCTCAGATTGAAGGCCACAGCGAGAATTCGGTTGTCGGGTTTTTCAGGGTCCAATCCCTTCGGGCAGTTTATTATGCTGGAATGATTGAGTTCGATCGTGAGTTTTGCTCCCGAAGGCATCGGCACCCCTTCGGAAAGACGCCCCAACGAGCGAAGGGCATCGAGTTCCTTTGATACCACCCGCGCATTTCTTCCTATTTCGTCCTGTCTTTTCTTTTGGCTGTCTATTTCTTCGATTACCGTGAGGGGAATGACCACATGATTGTCTTGGAATGCGAACAACGCTTCTGGGTTATGCAGCGATACATTGGTATCCAGAACATAGGTCTTGTGCATGAAACCCTCCCGAATGAGGAGCAAAGGTTGTCTCGTTTAAAAGTATACGACCCCTGATTATTCATTTGACGCCTTCTGAAGGAAATCAAAGAGCTGGTGATAAGCCGGAATCTCCTTTTCCGGCATGCCGTCCTGTCTAGGACTGTAATGCCTCCTGAGCCATCTACTCAGGCCGTCCAGACCGGGAAAAAGCACCCTTTCGGTGATATTGGCCTGATCGAGCTTGTCGCGGATCTCCCATTTGAGTTTCGCCGGGATGATGATTTTGCGGGCGATTTGAGGGTGCTGCACGAGCCAGTCGTCCAGGACCGCCTCAGGGTCAGACATCATGGAAAAGAACGCAAACTGGTTTACAATCCGATCATCCATCGAGGGAGGTTCAAAAAAGAGGGCGAAAGGCAGCTCACAAAGGCCGGCCAGTTCGTGCAGGGTCTGCACGGATTCGGACAGCATCTCGACGGTGAAAACATTAGCTCCCTCCTGTTCGAGTTGGAGCTTGAGACTTTCGGGCAGCAGCCTGTGTGTGCGCACGTAGTTGACCGCCCAGACAGCGCCATCGGTGTCGAACTTCTCGAGGTCCGAGGTGGCGAAGTGCAGGGCGCAAAACGGTGAATAGGTCCAGTCCAGAAGCCTTGTGGGAAGGCCTGAATGTTGCGCCACGGCCAGCCAATGCCAAATCGAGTTTCCGCTCACGAAGTTTCTGTGCGCGTATTTCTTGAAATTGCGCAGCAGGTGGTTTTCAAGTTCTATAAATGCGCCCCTAAGACGTATAAGGGTCGTTTCGAGCCGGTAGCCCGCATCGGATAGCCCCCGGAAGGCGCAGCGGGACCGAAAGCGCCCAAGTGCCGCGTTCCACGAGTCCCTGTAGAGTTCGTGTTGAAGCTCATTCCAGTCCCGTACGATTGTTTCCTGCATACGCTCAACCCTTCAAAGCCGAAACCATCGGCGTGAAAAGTCCAGTGCACAAAGTGCTTCCCCCGGTTCCCGGTCCGTTTAGCACGTAATCGACGGAACAGTCCGCCGGACTGAGAATTCCAGAACCTTCAGAGGTGATTTTCAGGGTGGGATTTCGAAAAAACCAGACATGGCGCCAAAAGAGACAGGCGATACCGCAAAGTGTCCAAAAAGCGAGCATCTGTACGTGGAACAGATTCAATGTCGTTTTGTGTGCCTCCTGTCCTTTAAAAGGACGCTGTTCAGGTTGAAATTGTTCAACGCCAAATCCTTTCACTTTTGAAGATGTTGGCAATATAGAGGAATAATTTGGCGGGAATGTGTCGGAGATGTATATTCCTTGTTACAGATGCCGACTATAATCATCATTGATGAGATTTCTTTCGAGGCGTTGGGTTCAAGACGAAGTTGCGTTCAAAGAAGTATTAGAGGATGCTTTTCAAAAGCGCGGGGAGCTGCGCCCCCCGCACCCCCTTCCGCCTCGCGGAGCGTCGAGATATTGTGGCGCTGCGGTGGCGGCCTCCGGCCAACCACCGGCAGCGCCCAGCGCTCGGCCACACGCGCTTGCGCGTGTACGACTGTGGTCATGGACAGATCAGGGACAGCCTGGAGATTGGGGGGAACGATTCCTGGAAACCTTCCCCGCTCTTTTTGGGGTTTTTAAGAATTACCTTCAACGCAACTTGATATAACACGATGATCGTGTCCACCAACCGACCCTATTTTGCCCCTTTCCCCGGTTTTTTTTACAAGGCTCATCTTTGTGACGTCCTGATTATCCTGGACAGCGTCCAGTTTCCTCGCAGGACAACCTGGATAAGCAGGAATCGCTTCAAAAACAGCCAGGGAACACTGTGGATGACTGTGCCGGTTTGGAAAAAAGGCCTCGGGCTGCAAAAGATCGATGACGTGAGGATATGTTACGACTTCCGCTGGACGAGAAAGCACCTGGAGAGCCTGAAGGTTGCATACGCAAACGCTCCTTACTTTGCGGACCATCTGCCGTTTGTGGAAGAGCTGTTTTCATCGACGTTCGAAAGGCTCACAGACTTCAACGTCAAGATCATAAGATACATCTTGAGCCAGCTTGAAATCCGGACAGAACTCGTTTTGCTGTCCGAATTAGGGGCCGTGGAGGGAGGAGATCTTCTTCCCGTTGAACTATGCAGGAAAATGGGAAGCCTTCATTTCGCGGCGCAGCACTCGGCCAGGAAATATCTCAATCCGGATCTTTTTCGTGAAGCAGGCATACGGATCGAATACTTCAGGGCGCCATCCCCCGTCTATCCCCAGCTCTGGGGAGACTTTATCCCGGACCTTTCGGCATTCGATCTTATCTTCAATTGCGGACCAAAGGCGCGGGAGATATTGATCGGGAACGCGGATGACATCGCTCCGCGCTGCGTGAGCAGTGAATAGTGAATAGTGAATGGTGAATGGTGAATGGTGGATCGTGCCCGGACTCGAAGCATTTGTCCCGGACGTTTTGGCCGCGACCGCCCAAAGCCTGTGAAGCCCGGCGCCACGCCGGGAGGGAATGCAGCCCATGGCAGATCGAGAGACTTTGAGGAACCGCGTTTCCCCGCTTGATCTTTATAAGTTAACTCCTCGGACCAACTGTGGAGAATGCGGCCAAAACACATGTCTTGCCTTCTCAACCCAGGTAATTGCCGGGCAGGAAGACATCGACGCTTGTCCCTATCTTGACGAACAGCAGGTCCAAACACTTCGAAACCGGTTGAAGGAAAAACTCCGGTCGGGGGGCGGCGTTAGCCGTGAGGGCTTCGAAAAGACAATGGAGTTTCTTTATGAGGAGGTGAAAAAGTGCGATTTCCGCGTGACAACAGAGAGTCTTGGAGCGCAAATCGAAGAGTCGTCGGAGCGGAGCGCGCTAATTCTGCCCTATTTCAGTGATCTCATTTCGGTGACCAAGTCCGAGATAAAGAATCTTTCCGGCTGCGAACTCTCTTCCCGGGAAAAGATTTTCATTTTTAATTACGTGATCGGCGGAGCCACCGAACCTTCCGGCATCTGGGTGGGAATGGAAAGCCTGCCAAACTCGGTCTCCAAGGTCAAGAGTTTAAAGGCACACTGCGAGGAGCCGTTGAGCCGCCTCTATAGCGGGGCAATACATCTGCTTTCACAGGCAATTGTGCCCTGGGGGCGTGAAGTATCTCTCAAGGACCATGGGGTGGATTTCGCAGCCGAATTCCCCGTTTTTCCGAAGCTGGCGATTCGCGTCCTTTTCTGGGATGAGATCAAGGATGAGGGTTATGCCTGCCAGGTTAAATTCCTCTTTGACAGCAGGGTGTTGCAGGTTTTGGATCTTGAGTCGTTGATCTTTGCCTGCGAAGAAATTACGGATCGACTCAGCGCCCGGCTTAAATCGTGATGATCGGGCCAATCGCCAGCCTTTTTAATTAAAAGATGCTTTTGAATACGGGAATAAGCGCCAGGATCGCAGGCGCAACCGCGATTGCGGGGACGAAATTGGCCAGGGGCAGGTCTTTGAGATCGAGCAGTTTAATCCCGATCCCGATAATGATCAAACCGCCGGTTGCGGTCATCTCCGTGATCATGGCTTCGCTCAGCGCACCGGGAAGAGTGCCCGCAAAAAGCGTTATCGCTCCCTGGTAGACCAGAATGGAAATCGCAGAAAGTCCAACCCCCCATCCCAGGCTGGCCCCGAAGGCTATGGAAGCGAATCCGTCCATGACGGCCTTTATGGAGAGCAGACTGTAGTCGCCGTTCAGGCCGTCCGAGATCGAACCGAGAATCGCCATCGGTCCAACGCAGAATACCAGGCTCGCCGTAACAAATCCCTCGGCGATCGATTGTTCCGAGCCTTTCGAAAACCTTGTCTGAAAAAACTGCCCCAGTTGTTCGAGCCTGTGTTCTATCCGCAATAACTCTCCGATTATGCCGCCAATCAGTATCGCTCCCAGCACGGCAAGGACATTCTGCGTACGAACGGCCATCTGGAAGCCCATCAAAAGGACCACAAGGCCAATTCCATAAAGTACGATCCGGCGCATTCTCGAAGGGAGCCTCGATCCGGCAAGAGAGCCGATCTCAGTTCCGGCGACGATCGCGCCCATATTTATCAGGGTGCCTGTCATGGTCTAGTTTCCATCCGGCGGTGGGACCGCCAGCCAACTTTGCCACTGCCTGCGGCGGTGGCAAGGCAGAGTCTCGACGCTATCCCTGATCTGTCCATGACCAGAGGCGGCACCAATGTACACCTCCGCACAACCCCTTGATTTCCTTGCCACCTTTCGGTGCGGCGCTGGGCAATCCGGAAATGGCGAGGCGCCAAACTGTACGCGTCAGGACAAAAAATGCCTCCTTTCCGAATCGTAAACAGCCAGTCTAATATCCGACGTTTCCGGATGGAGACTGGTCTAAGGGTCCGTGCCTTTGGAAATTGCCTCCCGGCTCATGGAATTTCCTCCGGCCCCCTCCAGCAGGGCCACTCTTCCCACAATCGGTGGATGGGAATAGTGAAACCAGACATAAAGCGGATGCGGATTGAGGTTGGAGAGGTTGTCGGCGGCAAGTCTTTTCATCGCAGCGGCCATTGCAGCACCGCCTCCAAGCATATCAGCGGCGAAAATGTCGGCTTCTCTTTCAAAACGTCTCGATATCATCATATAGAGGGGTTGGAGGAAAAATCCTGCCTTGCTCCCAAAGACTCCGGCCAGGAAAAGACCAACGTAGGGCAGCGGCGTGCTGAATCCGAAGGTGGAGAAGAGCCACGGCCATCGGATGAAAAGCGAGGTTGCATAAAATGCCGCCAGTGAAAAGCAGGCAAAGATGATAAGCTGCTTCAGGACGTGTTTTTTCCTGAAATGGCCCGCCTCGTGCGCGAGCACCGCAAGGATCTCTTCGTGGGTATGCGATTCGATCAGCGTATCGAAGAGCACGATCCGTTTGGTCTTTCCAATTCCGGTAAAATAAGCATTTGTGTGGCGGCTCCTGATGCCCGCGTTCATCTGCAGGATTTTTTTCACCCGGATACCGCTTTTTTTCATCTGCGCCCCGATCTTTGCGGAAAGTTCCTCATCGCCGACCGGTTCGAACTTGTTAAAGAGCGGCGCCAGGAGCACGGGATAAAGGATCGCCATCACCAACTGTACGGCTGAGAGAAGCAGAAAACCCCAAAACCACCAGAAACGGGGCGACCACGAAATGGAGAGCAAAAGGATGGAAAAAATCGCCGCAAAGAGTACGGCCGTGACCAACCCCCCCTTAATGAGGTCGATCGTCCAGAGCTTCAGGGTGGACCTGTTAAAGCCGAATTCCTGCTCCACGACGAAGGTATTATAGTAGCTGAAAGGAAGCTCGACCAGGAACTGAATAAGTCCGGGAACAAAAAAGAAGAGGAGCCCCGCCGCAATCAACGACAGCCCGAGCTTATCGGACCAACGGACGATAAGGGGCAGCAATCCTGAGAGCAGGATCATAAGGAGCGTCACATCCGATACGATTTCATCGAGAATCCCGACGCGAGTTTTTGCCCGCGCGTACTCCGAGGCCTTGGCAAGCTTTGACTCGTCGATGAATTCTTCGAACCCGGCCGGCGCCTTGTCAGCGCGCCGCAGTGAATGAATCAGATTCAAGCGCTCAACACAGACGTTGAACGCGCTCTGTCCCACATACAGAAAAAGAAAGCAGACTAGAAGCCAGTTCAGTTCGACCATCCCAAGCCTCGCATCGCGGCATTATTGAGCCAATGAAGGACTTTTGGTAAGAATAATCGTTCTCCAACAGAAAAAGATCGCCGTTGAGTTGCTTGCATTCATAGAACGCGGTCCTTAAATTGGGTTACTGCCATACAGAAATATTTGTAAGTGGTTGAGATTCTTTGTAAGTTTGATTGCATACCCGCTGTAAGAGGAAGAGAGCCATGGAAGTCTGGAAATGTAACAGTTGCGGAAACACTATTACTGTCAAGGCGCCGCCGGAAACATGTCCGTCCTGCAAGGCCAAATGCGAGTTCGTGAACGTAAGCTGTTATACCCCGGATTGCGGTGGTCCCGATTCGGGCAATGTTGACGAAAATGTATTTCGTGAAAGTTTCAAAGGGCCAAAATAACCGATTTCAAAACCCTTCCCGAGTTCATGCCCGGCTCCGGGCAAACCCGGGGAAATACTCTCTCAATGCGGCAACCCGAACCGTACTGAAGAGGGGTGCCTCTCTCGAAACGCTACTTTCGGTTTTCCTTCTCTTTTTTTATGATCTCCTCAGCCAGACTTTTCGGGACCAGACTATATCGCGAGAATTCCATGGTGAATTCGGCCTTGCCCTGGGTTGACGAGCGAAGCACAGTGGAGTAGCCAAACATCTCCGAGAGCGGCACTTCGGCCTCTACTGCGGAGAAAACACCGTCTTCAGACGTAGACATAATTATTCCGCGCCTCTGGTTCAGGCTCCCCAGCACGACGCCCTGGAACTCGGAAGGGGTTTCGACCACCACGCGCATTATGGGCTCGAGGAGCACCGGGCTCGACCTGTGGTAGGCTTCGCGGAAGGCCCCGATTGCGGCCTGCTGGAAAGCCATGTCGGATGAGTCGACCGAGTGGGCTGCACCGTCATTTATCGTGATTCGTGATCCGACGACCGGAAATCCGGCGAATCCTCCCTTAGAGAGACAAGCCCTGAATCCTTTCTCGCATGATGGTATGAATTCGGTGGGAATTGCTCCTCCGGTAACCTTGTTGACGAACTCAAACTCCCCTTCAGAGAGCGGTTCAAGGAACCCGGCGACCCGGGCGAACTGGCCCGCACCACCAGTCTGTTTTTTATGGGTGTAGTTGAAATCAGCCCTGTGGGTGGGCGATTCGCGATAGGCGACCTTGGGCATGCCCGTTTCGATTTCGGCGTTGTACTCGCGGCGCATCCGCTCAACATAGACATCCAGGTGAAGCTCTCCCATCCCGCAGATGATGGTCTCGGAGGTTTCCGCATCGAGATACACCTTGAAGGTGGGGTCCTCTTTGGAAAAGCGGGCGAGCGCCTTGCTCAGGTTCATCTCGGCCTTTTTATCTTTGGGTTTTACGGCAAGCGAAATTACGGGGGCCGGGACGTGCATCGAAGTCATCGCGTAGCGCACCCGCCCGTCCGTGAAAGTATCCCCGGAGGCGCAATCGATCCCGAAAAGGGCCACGATGTCGCCTGCTGTGGCAAAATCGATTTCCTCCATCTCATCGGCTTGCATCCGGACCAGGCGTCCTGCCTTGACCTGTTTACCCGTTCTCGTGTTGACGATGGTGTCGCCTTTGTTCAGGCTCCCCTGGTAAATTCGAACGTACGTGAGCTGACCGTAGCGGCTTACTTCGAGTTTGAACGCAAGGATCACCAGGGGCAGATCGGGCGCGCTCCCGAGAATGACTCTCTCCTCATCCAGGTCCAGGTCGAGGGCATCGTTTTCGATATCGAGCGGGCTTGGGAGGTACTTTAAAACGGCATCGAGAAGAGGCTGGACGCCTTTGTTCTTGTAGGCCGAACCCATGAGAACGGGAGTAAGCTCGAGGGCAAGGGTGCCCTTGCGGATTGCGTCCTGCACCATATCTTCGGATATTGGCTCCTCCGCCAGAATCGCCTCGGTCAATTCATCGGAAAATAGAGACACCGCGTCGAGCAGTTCCTCTCTTTTTGTCCGCGCGAGATCAATAAATTCCGCCGGTATTTCCGACTCTATCAACTCCTCGCCATACACGATGTGAAGGGAAAAGATGGAGTGGGCGCCACAATGGATTTCATGGAACTCGAAAAGGAGCGCGGCA
>JBKQTS010000180.1:0-39924 GCA_052143075.1 Syntrophobacteraceae bacterium
GTTCCTGACGTTCTTGCTCTGTTAACGTCACACGGTATCGCGGTTTCATGGCAAATCCCTCCCTCTTTGGAATTTGCCATGATTATACTTCATTATACGAAAAAAGCAATGTTACATGGTACTAGTTTCGCACGTGGCATTCGCCGCAGGTAACAGGCCCGCTTCTCATGGTCTCATGGCAGGTTTTGCACTGAAAATGGAAAGCATCTTTGAGCGAAGGCTGGCCTCCATCGGCTTTATCGTTGTGGCAGGAATCGCAGGTCTGCCCCTCTCCGCCCCGGTTATTCAGGAATGCATCAAAATCATGATGGCACCGTGTGCAATCCAGCTTGTTTTCCGCATGGAGCTTGTGATTGAACTCGACCAGAGGCCTCTGGTGATTTCCAATCTCTTTATGATTAAGCAGGAAGGTATCATCCTGGGAATGAGCCATCGGGACGAAAGTGGCAAGAACGAGGACAACCAGCAAAAGTTTTATGTATGTCATTGAAATTCCCTTCATTCCTATTCTTTCTCGAAAACTCTCTCCCGTCGAGTTAATCCTTCGCTTCCTCATCGTCGGTCTCAACAGGTCTAAACTTCTCAGGAATGATCATCGCCTCCGTGATCACCTCCTTGAATTGAATCACCTTGATCCCGAGATTATACTCCTTGTTAAGATCCCCGATCTGATCGAAACAGTTGTGGCAGGGAGTGATAACAATCTTTGCGCCGGTCGCCTTTATCTGCTCGGCTTTTATCCTTCCGGACTCCATCCTTCTTTTTCTGAACTCCGGTCCCATGGGAATAAAACCACCCCCGCCCCCGCAGCAGTGGTTGTAGATCGAGTTGGGCGTCATATCGCGGAAATCCCTGGCGATATACTTCATAATTGCCCGGCCCTCCTCCCACAGTCCGCCGTTTCTCGAAACATTGCAGGGGTCCTGGTAAGTTACTGGTTCTTTGAGCATCTTGTCCGGATCGATTTTGATCCGGCCGTCTCTGAGGTATTCATAAAAAAGGCGCACTGAGTGTACGACCGGAACGGGAGGTTTGCCGCTGCGGTAGCCCAACATGTACGGGCCTTCGAAAAGAGCCGACCTGTAGGCGTGCCCGCATTCGGTGATTGCGATCGCCTGCACCCCGAGTTCCAGTGCCTTAGTGTACATGTTTTTTACAATCTGGCCTGCCAACGCTTTATCTCCAGCAAACATGGCCAGATTGGTGTCGTCCCAGCCGGTGCTGGGCATTGTCCAATCTTCCTCGGCCACAGTAAATATCTTGGCCGCCATCGCAATATCCTGCGGATAGTACATGGGTTCGCGGGCATTCACCGTATACATTATTCTGGCGCCCTGCTTGTCGATCGGGATCTCGAGACCCCTGAGCTCTTCGGCTGTTTCCTCGGCCATCCACGAGCAGGTGTCGATGAAGTCCTCCGTACTCATGCCCATCTGATTTCCGGAGGTGCGGTAGTTATCCGATGTCTTGCGCAGGCCTTCCGGGACGATCCCCTGCGAGTTGCAAATCCCACGCATTGTGGCGATCATTACGGATATATCGATACCGAACGGACAGAAGAGCGAACATCGCCTGCATGTCGTGCATTCGCCCCAGATGATGTTATAGCATTTCTCCAGGAACTCGCGGTCAACCTCGCCTTTTCTGCGGTAGAGTTCGCGCAGCGTTGCCCTGACTTTATATGCCGGACTCAGCTTGGGGTCTTTATTTTTTGCAAGGTAGAACAAGCAGCTCTCGGCGCAAAGGCCGCAGCTCGCACAAATACTCAGCCAGGTCCTAAACCTTGCGCTATCGTTTATGTCCAAAAGCTCTTTTATCACTTTCGTATTGATCGGCTTTTGAAGCACGTCATTCATTTCTCCGGTTCTCCTCTCGAATAAATCCCAACCTCATTCAGACTGGTTTTCAACGGGCGGCTACCAGGTCCGCGCCCCTCGCCTGCCCATTTCGAATCCGAAAGAAGCGCGCGAAAAAAAGTAAAGGGCAATATGGCCAAGCTTGCTGAATGGAATTACGACCAGCAGTATTTCCGCAAAAAGAACATGCAGAATCAGAGTCAGTTTATATGGCCCGATCTGGTGATATGCGAGAAAACCGGTAATGAAAGGCGCACTCGTCAAAATGAGTAGAAAATAATCCCAGGCTGAGGACAGGAACCGCACTTCCGCACGGACTATTCTTCTGGCCAGCAGAACTAAAGCCGCCAACATAAAGACCACTGTGAGGACGTCGGCGATGGAATCCGGCAGCGAAGGCAGGCTGACGCCGAATGCTTCCTGCCAGAGTGTATTGTGCGCAAGCAAAAAGATAGGAACACCCAGCAGACAGAGGTGGAACACGAAAAAGGCTATTGCGAAAACCGGTTGTTCCCGCAAGCTTACGCTTCCAAACGGGATCAGCCAGTGGAAGATTGAACGAAAGCCCCATTTCAGATCCACGTGGTTGTAGAAAACCCTGTCGCGCTCTTTGCTCAATCCATAAAGATAGACCACCCTCACAATGAGGCCGACGATAAATATTGTAAAAGCGGCCCAGAGAGCAGGACCTGTGAGGAATTCATAAAAGTCGTTCATGCGCTGCGCCCCCATGATGTGAATAAATCGGGTACTAATCAGATTTGCACACACTTTCAGCGAGTTAGGTCAAATCCAGGAACCAATTATCATATTCGTGTTCCACAGAAAAGATAAAAAAACGCCAAGATCTTCTTTTCCGCTTTCGCACAAGTCCTGCACAGTCAAAAATTACCAGAAATCGTTCCGATTTTGAAACAACACCAAAACAAACCCGACGATTGGAGGAACAACATCGGAAGAAAATGAAACGCCAAGCGATTCGGAAGGAACGATGGATTAGACAATAATGAGAACATATCCGGAAGTCTTTTTCAAGGGAAAAGCGGATGGTAACCTGTTTTGTTGGAGACAAACAGGCGTGGAGGGAAATTTAATAAAGATTATAATTATCCTTATAAAAACAATACTGAAGATACTCAGTCCTGAAATGATCAAAGGTGACACACTTGCAGGTGAGAAAATTGAGGCAAAGTTAAGCCACACACCCGCAAACGCAGCGCCAATCGGCGGAATCAAGGTCGAAGCCCAAAACGGCTGGTTTGCCTCACGTCCCTCCGGAACCGAAGATATTTACAAAATCTGCACCGAAAGATTCAAAAGCAGGGAGCATCTTCTCCAGATACAGCAAGAGGGAGATCGTCGGCAACGCCTTCAAAGCGGCCGGGGTGTAAACAGAGGACTGATGACGGATATAAGAGCGCCACGCTGGAGTGAAGATCGTGATTCCGCCCTCTGACGTCGGACTTCGGTTCATTGCTCTTCTTCAATGGTCTCGGCAGCCTGATTGGGGTCCTGGTTTATTACCGGTTCGGGATTGGCCTCAGACACATTCGGCGGAGCCTGTCTTCGGGAAGCCGGGTGGCCTGCAACATTGGGGTTAGGATGGGGGTTGTGAACACCTGGAGGCTGATTGGCCGCTGCCTCCTGTGGCGCAACTCCGGGCGCAGCCGGCTGGGGTTGAACAGGAGCGGTAGCAGGAGGCTGGGGCGATGGTGGAGTAAGCACTTTATTCTCAGCAAAAAGACAGATTGTAAACGTTTGTCCATCCTTTTCGAGCGAGATGCTTTTGGATTCTATTTTCGACACACGGTAATCGCTGACCACCTGACCCTCCCGAACAGTGACGAAAGGAGACGCGGACTGCCCTTTCCTGGCCGCCGCCCCGGCCGGAGGGTTCTTCATTCGCAACACCGCCCTTTTGGAATTGCTCTGGATTATTACTCCATCGAGCTGAAAATTTCCGATCGCTATTCCAGGTTTCGCCGTTTTCGAAGAAGTGTCAGCGGACTCCGGTGAAGGCGGCTTGCGGTCCGTTGCGAACAAGTTTTTCTCAACCATCAGCGGGGCAGCCGTGCAAATAGAGTTAAACACGGCGCCCCATACCAGAAGCAACAAAACCGAAAGAATTCTTTTCAGAAACACTTGTTCACTCCTTTGCCTCTCGCCCTGGATACTTCTCGTCCGGATTTTTGTCCTACTAGAGTCCTTTTCCCATCCGGAAACACTATCTCATCAGGTGTTGCAGGATGGACACCGAACAAGAGCGAGTCTTGGAGGCTCAAACCGATAATTGATATGCTCCTATGTATATTTACCAGATTTCAGACCAAAATTCCACTACAACGTAAATTTCGCGAAAGCGCTCGCCATACCAAAGATGCGGAGATAGAACTACTTAGACAGGATTAACAGGATTTAGCACGGTGATGAAAAGGGTTCTCTGGTGGAAGAAACGCCTTACAATGCCTAATGATTTCCTCATTCCGGCGGAAGCCGGCGGCCAGTCTTTTTTCCAACTAATTGATTTTTACGTTGAACTAAAGGTAGATCTTCGAAAACTTGTCGATCATCTCGTGAAAAGCTTCATGGGTCCCCTGCCCGATCTCTTCCTTTTCAAAGCGGTCGAATTGCTCTCCGATCAATTTCAGCTTATCGGCGGGAACCGCTTTTTCGGCCATCGGGAACAGGACATTGTTTTCTTTCCATATGTGGCTCCTGAGCAGGTTCACATACTGGAGCGCCGGGGTTGTGAGCACCAACAGAAAACCCGATTCTCCTTTGTCGCAAGAGTTCAGAAGATTCTTCATTTCTGCTATGAATTGTCGGCCTCTGGCGTGCTCTGAGAGCATGACTGCGAGCGGTCCGCCCTCTTTTGCAACCCCAGCCTCCTCCATTGCCGCAAAAAGGAACCGCTCCTCTTTGCCGTGATGACACTTGTCGGCAAAAACCTGAAAAAAATCCAAAACCTGCTTCAGATGATCGGTTGGAACGTTTTTACCCGCTGCGATCCTCTCCGACATTCTATCGAGTACATCAAGCATCAGAAGAATTCCCTCATGCTCAGCCTCGAGATCTTCTATCGGTTTCATGACTCCTCTTTCTGGAGACTTGCGCTAAAAATAGCCGAAGGTCCCCCGAGATTGAGCACTTCGATTTGAAAACGGTTTGCGTCCGGGAGGGGCGCTCTTGCGAGGCGGAAATGCTCCAGTTGCTTTGTCGCTTGCCGCCGGATGCACACCGGCTATACTCTAAAGCGCATGCAGAAGTGAACGAGTTCCTGTATTTTCGAAATCTCTTCAGCCGGCATTAAAAACCTGGCGCCAATCTCTGTCCTCCTGTGGATCTGGTTATATTTCACGGTTGTTATCGTGCATTGCAGATTTTTTATTAATTGATCGTTGGGAAGTGTGAACGTTGCGATAATGCCAAGACCTTTAAATAATGAAATGATCTTTGGCAATTCAAACGAACAGCCGGTCTCGCTGATGTCTTTGACAAGCCCTGATTGACTCAGATCACTTATGCGCAATGCCGCCGCAAGATTTACCTTGACTCTGGGCTCCGTTCTCAATTGCTCTACTTCGAAATCTCCAGGATAATCGATACAGATGATATTTCTTATAAGTTTCTTGTTGAACCGGCTTTTGAACGTAAACAAGTATCCGTCATATAAATAGGCCACCAGGAAATCATCTTCAACAATTGCGGTGATATTGTCGCTTATCGCAAACACAGGGTTCTCGATCATTATAAACTCTTTTTCGAGCACCCCGATTATTCTGCTTTTCGCCTTGTGCGAGGGGTTGAATGACGAGCGGAGCAATATCTCCGAGCCAAGTTGAAAGGGGATCTTCTTGAAAACGACCATGCTTTTTCCGATCCATTTTTTGCGCTGTGCGCCTGCTTCGATATTGTTGATATTTATAACATTCACGCGGTGAGGATTGCAAAAAAAAACTCCCCGAAGCGAGGAGCAAGGGCAATTATTGGAATCAGGCGACTCAGCCGGCCACTGGGCTTGGAGCAGCTTTCCGATCATAAAAACGGCGTCGCCGACGTGACCTTCCGGATACGCTGTCTGCTGAATTCGGACACAGGCCATGCCTGCGGCTATAAAAAATTAAGGATATCGGTGTCTTCCGGCATTCCACGTTTTTGTCAGGTCGGGACCCTGACTTACAACTACTCCTGAATCACCTCAGTTGCCCACCTCTTGCCGGAACCGGCAGCGGACCGGAAAAGGCAGCCCCGGTCCTAAGCTTTCATTGTGCTCGTGGAAAGGGCTTCCTCGATATCAAAGGTGAATTTCTTCAAAAGGGTCTTCGTAACCAGGCATTGGCTTGCGACATGGAGAAGCGTCTTCCTCTCCTTTTCAGTCAGATCCCCGATGAGTTCAATTTGTTCCTTCACAAAAACCTGTTCAGGATCTTCCTTATCCATCGACACCCTAACTACGGCATCTGATAATTTCATTTTACGGCTCTCGGCGTATGCTCTCAGGGTGATATTTATACAGGCCGCCAAACCGGCTTCAAGAAGGTCAATCGGCAAAAATCCAGCATCTTTTCCTCCCTTTTCAGGGGGAATATCACAGGCAATCTCGTGTCTTCCATCCGAAACGAAACTGCAGAAAGCTTCCTCACCTCCACTGCAGACAACCATTTGCCTCTCCTTCCAGGTGTTAAGATCTGTGAAGTCTTGCAGAAATATCTGTAAAACCTATCTCCAAAACAGACGATTAGCTTCAGCCTTAATCCGTTAGCCTCAACCCGCTTCGGTATCGGTGTAATTATCATAACCACAACATGCGGTCGATTCAAGAATTATCGGTACCTGTGTTACATCGACAGGAAAAACAAAAAAACTCGGCGTGTTCTGCACCATCCTCTCCGGCGCCCTACAGGCTGACCGTTTCGATCTCCCCATCAATAGTTTTCACGGATGAACGACAAAGCACAACATACCATATCCAGTCTGTTAACTTTCTCGGAGGAAATATGTTTTTGCAAAAATACTTTGTAGGACAAAACCCTACTCAATGGTGAGGGATCATCCTATAAAAAAATCAGACTCATGCCGACATTCATTACATGTTGCTTATGCGATTCTACAGTTGAGGCGGAGAGACTCTTTTCTCAAAATAGATTCACCCCCTTGCTTCATCCGGCAGTCCGGAAGAGTCGGCAGCCGAGCGGGTGTTGAGTATTTTGAATTGAACCGATTTTTAGGAGGAGAAAAACATGTCCATTTACATTTATGATCGCGCCAAGGAAGTAACCCCGATGGAGAGAATGTTTGCATGCTATAGTGGCGAAAAAACGGACCGCGTTCCCGTCGAGGTTCATCCGCGTTGGGCTGCATTGGAGTATATCGGGGCCACGTTCAAGGAGGCGTGGGATGATCCCGATCTGTTTGTAAAGGCCCAAATAATGGCTCAGGAGCGATTTCAGTATGACTCCGTGGCCGACTATATTATGATGGGTCCTGTTGAAGAAGCCATTGGTGCGACCCTCAAGTACCCCGAGGACGACGTTCCCCAGATCGCAGAGTCTTTCATCAAAACCAAAGAGGATATGAAGAAGGCCAAATGGAAGCTTGATCCCACCGAAGACGGGAACATGCCGAAGGTGCTCTATTGCATTCGCCGCCTCAAAGAGGAATTAATCAAACGCGGCAAGGGGACGCAGCAGGTGCCAATTGTAACATGGGGAAGCTGTCCGTCTCGTACAGCCGCCTGTCTTACCGGCTTCAAGGAATGGTTTCTGATCGTGGCCAGGGATCCGGATTGGGCGGTAGAACTCATGGAACTTGCATTTGACGGCTGGCTCAAGATGGCAATCGCTGCCCACGAAGCCGGTGCAGACGCGATATGGATCAACGACCCCGTTTCCTCGGCCGACTGCATCTCGAGGGCGCATTATGAAAAACTCACTCAGCCTTACGAGAGGAAATACGTCGAAGCTATCCGGCGCGAAACAGGCATGAAGATCTCGTTCCATCCATGCGGCAACTGGCATGACCGCCTCGATCTCGTCTACTCCAACCAAGCCGACGGGTACTTTCTCGGCCCCATGAACATCGATCTTTGCGCCCAAAAGGCTGTCGAGGTCAGGAATAGCGGAGCCAATCCTCACCTGCACTTCCTCAACGGCAATTACGGCGCCGCGACCAAGACCTCCACGGCTAACAGAAAACCCGTTCCCTATGCTACAACACTTAAATTCGGTACTCCAGATGAACTCATTGAAGAATCCCGAATCATCATTGAGACTGTAGAGGGGGCTGACATCCGCTGCATGCTCGGACCCAACTGTCATGAACCCAAGTCTATCCCATTCATCAATCGTGATGCTACGGTCTTTGCGGCACGCAAATTCGGGCAGTACAAGTAAACCAGGAGGAATTACGTGAGCCAGTTAGAACAAATTCAAAAAGCCGTTTTTGACGGGGATGAGCAACTGACTGTCAGCTTGGTGAACGAAGCTCTTGCCGCTGGCCTGAACGCTCAGGACATAGTCGACGAAGGGCTGGTAAAAGGCCTCCATGACTGCGGAGCCGGTTATGAAGCCGGAGAGAAGTTCATCCCGGAAATGCTTATGGCTGCAGAGGCGATGAAAGCCTCCATGGCTATCCTCAAACCCCATCTCGCGTCAGGCGAGGCTGGAGCAGGCGGGAACGTCGTCCTTGCAACTGTTGAAGGCGATGTCCATGACATCGGACTCGAACTCGTTGCCACAATGCTCGGAAGCGCCGGATTCCAGGTGAATTTCATGGGACCGGACGTCGAAACTGCCAGGATCATAGAGGCAGTGAAGGCCGATAAGCCGCATCTGCTTGGTTTGTCCGCTCTTCTTACGAACACCATGGATGAAATGCCGGTTATTATCAAGAAACTCGAGCAAGAGGGTCTTAGAAACTCCCTCAAGGTCATCATAGGCGGCGCACCCGTTTCGCAGGATTTCGCGGACAGGATCGGAGCTGACGGTTATGCATACGATGCAGCAGCAGCGGTGCCGGTTGCCAAAAGACTAAGGGCGGAACTTTCGTAAACCGAACCCGTCGGAGGGCACTGAGATCCGGTTGCCTTCCTCTTAAACGGTCATTGATCGAAAGGTCATTGCCTGAAGGAAGCCCCGATGAAAAAAGAGCAAGAACCCAAATCTCAAAAGGGAGTTTCCAGGCGAGATTTTTCCAGGATTGCGGCAACATTTGGGCTGACTTCGACCATGCTGGCCTATGGAGGACTCGCGAGGGCCGGCCTTGCACCCGACACCGTGCAGTTGGCCCAGAAAGCGGATGAGACCGCAAAAGACCGTTCCAAGGTGACCCCGAAGGTAAGACTCAAATACGGATTGGCCGGCCATGACATCGAATCGACATGGGTCGCGAAGGTAGGCACTTACGATTTTATCTATGATATCGAAGAGCGTACTGACTATGCCATCCAGGTTGAAGCGATGGCCGCACACTCGGTGTGCGGTGAGATGACATGCGCGGAAAAATGTATTCAGGGAATAGTAGACCTCTACGTAACCTCCACCAACAATGCATCTACCACATGCCCCTACCTCAACATCCTTGATTTCGGTGCGCTTTGGCCTTCACGCGCATCTCTCTACTCCTTTGCGGTGGACTGCAGGAGTGAAGAACTTTGGCGCGAACCCATGAGAAGACAGTATGGCATCGAAATGCTCTTTGGAGATTACGGGCTTCGCGGTTTTTTCATGAGTAAGATGAAGTACGGAGAGGGAACGCCCGCAATTGATACACTGGAAAAGTTAAGGGCTACTGGCGCAAAGCTCCGGACCACCGGTACCCTTTTCGGCTTGAAGAGCATGCAACTGATGGGCGTAAACCCGGTTGCAACCTCCTACGAGGAGGTTCTCGATGCCATGCGCCGGGGAGCGATCGACGGTGCTGAAGCTTGGGAGATACCATTCTCAGCGATTCACTTTACGGAATTTACCGGCCAGTATCTCTATCTCAAGTACTGCTCGGGAAACTGGGTGACCGGTATGAATGTGAACAGTTTCGAAAAGATGCCCTCCGAGCTGAGAGATGCTCTTATGGAATCGGCCTATCTCGCCCAGGTGGCCACTCTTGGCAAAGAAGAAGCATCCATATGGATGAAGGCCGGATCCGGCGAATGCAATCCACCACCTCCATCGACGGAACACTGGAGAGCGGATATTCGCAACATTCAGTGGTCCAGGGAAGAAATGCTAAAACTTGAGAAGCTGATCTCACCGTTGCACAATCCCGATCCTTGGAAAGAATGGATGGAAAAGCTCAATAAGATTTACGGCCGCGGTGATATTTTCGAGAAAATGTATGCCATAGCCCATGAAGTGCCGGCTAATGCCTATGCCATCGATATTTTTCCCAAACGATGGTGGAAGCCGAATCCGCCCTGGTGGAACGATCCTCTCGCCGCTCCATGGAGAAGGGGCGTCGGTTACTTCGGCAGGACTATGGACAAGAAGGTGAAATTAGTAGGGTGAAGACATCTTCGCGCACCGTATACCCGCGCTCCATATGAAACTGCCGGTCTCGTTGCGCTCTTTTGCTTTTTATCGGCTTATATGTGAGGAGGCAAGGCGATGGAACATAAAGATGAATTGGGAAAAATAATAACTGATTTTGAATCGGGCAGAATGGACCGCCGGACATTCATCAAGGGGGCCACGATGATGGGTCTGACCCTGTCGAGTATCGGAGGGTTTCTATCTTCAACGGCTCTTCCGTTCAACGAGGCTTGGGCACAGCCTGCAGGCAAGCCGGCCGACGTTACGGTCGGCTTTTTTCCCACCTGGGTGGGCGCATGGTCCGGAGTGGTCGTCAAGCATCTCGACCTCTGGAAGAAGCACCTCCCGGCAGGCAGCAAGGTCGATTGGGACATCCAAACGGCAGGCCCTCCCATGGCCGCCAACATGATGGCCGGCAAGACCCAGATCGGTTACATGGGGGATACGCCGGGCATAGTAGCGAGCACGAAACGCGAAATCGCGGACCTGCGGATGGTTGCTATCAATATGTACTCGGATACGGGTCAGATGTGCTCCGAAATGTTTTCGAGGACAGATGCTCCGGACTTCAAGAGCGTTACGGAAGCCGTCCAGTGGCTTAATGGGAAAAAGGTTGCAGTAGCGGCAAAGGGCGGCTGCGCGGATCGGTTCTTTTCAACCTTCCTCAAAAAAACCGGCGTCAAACCTCAATCGGTTCAACTTCTCGATCCCACGATCATCAAGACCACCCTTCAGGCCAAGAAAGTGGACGCCGTTGCCGTCTTTCAGCCGCACGCCGCCCAGATCGTAGACGACGGGATCGGCAAAATGATGTTCACCGGCTCATCCTGGGGCATGAATGATGGCAGTGTCATCGTCATGCGCAAGGACTTCATCGACAAGAACCCGGAAGCTGCGAAAGCCTGGCTCAAGGCCGACATAGAAGCCAGTCTCTTTATGCTGAAAAACCCGAACCAAGTCGCGGAGATGGTGGCCAAGGAACTGCCGGGCTTCTCTCTCAAGGACATCTGGACGGCTTTGTACGGGCAATACCCGCCAAACACAGGCTCCCAGGAAAACAACGTCATTTTGCAGGAGGCTTTCGACGACAAGGTCAGGGCCTACATGGACGATGCCTTCCAATTCCTTCATGGGATCGGTTCCATTCCTGTGGACAAGCCTCTGCCTGGCGCCCTGTACGGCGAACTGATAGACGCGGCGTTGAAGGAAATGGATCTTAAGGCGCCTCTGGGAGCAATCAAGGGCTTGCCCCTAACCGAATTCAAAGGATAGCTGTTCCATTGCTGGACCGATGTTGCATGGCCGTTTACGCTATCGTCACAGATGATACCGAGGAGGTGTCCTCATGCCCGCTGGTACAAAGTCGGCTTCCTTTTACACCCACTTTTTTAGAGCCCTGGCAGGGATAGCGCTCTTTCTGATTTTGTGGGAGATGTCGACAGCAGTTTTGCACTTGCCGCGCTTTAGTCTGCTGCCCAATCCTGTTTCGGTCGTCAAGGAATGGGTAAGCTTCACACCGGTTTCCGGACGATCCATCTTCACGGCAGACTATTATCTGGACATAGCCTATAGCGTTGCTCGGGTCATGATCGCCTTTTCTCTGGCCACGGTGTTGGGCGTCTTCCTCGGCCTTTTTATGGGCTGGAGTCGCATTTTCTATGACTTCACCTTCCCGCTGGTGGAGATACTTCGACCCATGCCGCCCTTGAGCTGGATCCCGCTGGCCGTACTCATACTCCCCGGGGTGGAGGTGCCGGTGGTATTTGTGACGTTTATAGCGGCGTTTTTCGCGACGGTCTTGAATACGCTTCTGGGTGTGTTCTCCATCGACAAGAACTACTTCCTCCGGGCACGGTGCCTCGGATCGAAGCCTAGACATATCTTCATGAACGTGGTCCTGCCCGGCGCGCTGCCCTTCATATTCACAGGGCTGCAGATCGCCATGGGCATCGCCTGGCTGTCTCTGGTCGCCGGCGAGATCATCGCCGGCCAGAAGGGCCTCGGTTATGCCATTTATGAGGGCTATTCTCTGTTCCAGAACGACCAGGTCGTTTACTACATGTTGACTCTGGGCATCCTGGGCTATATCAGCAGCGCAGGCATCAGGGCGGTCGGCCGCAGGTTGATGGCATGGGAATCCAGAAGGAGAGGTATGTAAATGAATAACGGAAACCAGCTACCCGGCGCAATCGGCATAAGGCATGTAAGCAAAATATACGACCCCGAAGGAGCGCATGTAGAGGCTATGCGCGACTGCACCTTCGACATAGCCGCCGGCGAATTCGCCGTCGTTGTCGGTCCGTCAGGCTGCGGTAAAACCACCTTGCTTAACGCCATCGCCGGCTTCGATAATATTACGGAAGGTGAAATCTACCTGGATGGCGAGCTCATATCTTCCCCTCGGCACCAGATCAAACCCAATGTCGACCGGATGGTCGTCTTTCAGAACGGCGCCCTTTTCCCGTGGAAAACGGTTCTCCAGAACATCACTTACGGCCCCATCGTGCAAGGCAGGATGAGCAAGCAGGAAGCGGGTGCGAAGGCGCGCGAAATGTTGGACATGGTATGCCTCACCGGATTGGAGGACAAATACCCGGAAGAGCTCTCCTCCGGCGTGCAGCGACGAGTGGAGATCCTGGGGGCGCTGATAAACGAACCAAGGGTTGTCATGCTGGACGAGCCTTTCAGGGGGCTCGACGCTGTCGCAAAAACCGTGATGCATGAGTTCCTGATGCAGCTCTTCTGCGCCTCTCCCCGCACCATGTTTTTCATCACCCACGATTTGGACGAGGCCATATTCCTGGCGAACAAGGTGGTCATCATGACCACCCGGCCGGCACAGATCAAGAAAATCGTTACGGTGGATTTGCCTTGGCCCAGAGAACACCGCGTCATGAACTCGAAGCAATACATCGATCTCAAAAAGGAAGTGCTGGACGCGGTCCACGAAGAGGCCAAAAAGGCGTTCGAGGCCGGCGAAAGAGAAATGGCATGAGGCGCAATAACGGCAATTGGAGGTCTTAATCGTGTCTGCAACCGTGTCTCAATCTATGAATGTCGTACAGCGGCCGGCGAAATCAACGCCTGCCCGATTGAAAATACTATTGAAGAAGGTTTTCAACTTCAAGAGCCTCCGGGGCTTTGTTTCCATCTTGGTGTTTGCTGCCCTGTGGCAACTGGTTGTTTACTACAAAGTCCCTTATCTGAAGTACCTGCCTTACCCGCGTGATGTGGCCTACGATGCCGGCACGGCCGCCATCACGAGTGATTATTGGATCAACTGGTGCCTGAGCCTCATGCGCATCTTTATCGGTTTCATCGCAGCCCAGATCATAGGCATTCCTTTAGGCCTGGCTATGGGGATCAGCAAGACCTTCAAACAGTTCACCTTCCCACTTTTCGAGATTCTCCGGCCGATTCCGCCCATCGCGTGGATACCGCTGGCCATCCTGTTCTGGCCTACACGGGAGCTCTCCATCTATTTCCTTGTTTTCATCGGGGCCTTTTTCATCCAAGTCATCAATGTCATCCAGGGCGTATCCAATATATCGATCAACCTGAAATGGGCTGCATTCTCACTGGGCGCCGAACCCAGGGACATCTTCTGGCGGATAATGCTGCCCGGTTCCCTGCCGTCTATCATAACCGGCATGACCGTCGGCATGGGAGTTGCCTGGAACGTCCTCATCGCCGCTGAAATGATCGCAGCTCAAGGCGGCCTCGGGAGAACCACTTGGGAGGCATACACGAATCACAACATACCTTTTATCATTGTGGGAATGGTCAGCATCGGTCTGGCGGGTTCGCTGTGCAGCGTATTGGTGCGCTGGGTGGGTAAAAAAGCCATGCCGTGGACAAAGAAGTTTTGAAAGGAGATACGCCAGATGACAAACAGCGCCAGTGACGGTGGCAGGCACACCGCCGGGGATTTCGGTGAAGTACGTCTTGAGGGCGTAAGTAAGATTTATGAGAAGGAGGGTGAGCGGCTGATTGCCCTGCAAGGCCTCGATTTCCGGGTGCAAAAAGGGAAAACAACCGTCCTCATGGGTCCGACCGGCTGCGGCAAGACCGTTCTCATCAACCTGATTGCCGGCTATGAACAGCCCACGGCCGGCGCTGTTTACCTGGACGGCAAGCCGGTGCGGGAACCGGGGTGCGATCGTTTGGTTGTTTTTCAAGAAAGCGCCCTTTTCCCCTGGATGACTGTTCATGCGAACGTGACCTTCGGTTGCCAGGTGCAGGGGATGCCAGAAACCGAGATCAAAGAAAAAGCGAAAATCATCCTCAAGAAGGTCGGTCTTTTCGATTTCCGGGACAAGTACCCCGCACAGCTTTCGGGAGGGATGCAACGCCGGGCCGAGCTCGCCCGGGCGCTCATCAACGATCCCAAAATCATGCTCATGGACGAACCCTTCCGGGGCCTGGACGCAATGACCCGACAACTGATGCAGGAGTTCTACGTCCGGCTCTATGAAGAAGAAGGCCACACGAACCTGTTTATTACCCACGAGATCGATGAGGCGATATTCCTGGCAGATCGGCTGGCTATCATGACTTTCCAGCCCGGCAAAATAAAAGCAGAGATAGAGGTTGACCTGCCGAGGCCACGGTCGTTCAAAATGATGGCTACGCCCCAGTTTATGAAAATCAGGGCGCAGGCGCTCGACATGCTTTACGAAGAAGCTTCCAAGGCCCTGGCCGCCGGAAGGAAATCTGCCTTCGACCTTGTGGGTGCCCTGGCGACAACGAAGGATTCGTGCCAGATGACCTTGTAGCGGCTGCCGGCAGGGCTCTCAATAAGCCATGGAAAGTCCGTCGGCATAAAGCGGAGTGCCTTATACCCCAGACTTGCGCGTGCCGGCTTGCAAGACCTTGGCGCCTGAGCTGACGGTGCTGGGAGTTGCCCCCTCCCGGATGCCACTACTCAATCAGGGGCTGCACCGCTACCCCGGGAACTCCGGCAGGAGTAGCCCCGCAACCTGGAAGAGCTGAAGTTCAAAGCAGCCGTCAAACGCGTGGTGCTTGTCTATGGGTACTGCGAAGGCGGGTCTGGAGGGTCTTTCCCCCCGCAGGGCCGAATGGGTTCTGCCGCTAGCGCATCATTTCATTCCGTTGCTCCGGTGTCGAACCCCTGAAGCATGGACCAGTGGTAATTTGCGAGACCCTGCAGCCTGTCGGCGGTGCGCTTAATGTGCGAGTCATGCTCCGGATGCGGTCCGATGCCGCCTCTTGACCATGCACCTTTCGGAAGCCCCACAATTGAGCGTAAATTCGAGAAGGCGCCGGAAATTGCAGTGTACGGCAAAAGAGGACCGCGCTTGATTAACTGACTTACTGAAATTCAAGTTCAACGAAAGGGGTGCAAGGATGAAAAAGGCGACGCTTTTTGGAACTTTGGCCCTGTTGCTTTCGTTGATCGCTCCGCTGTTCATTTCCTGCACGTCGTCAGGTGGCGAAAAGTTCGCGGTGGGGTGGCAGCCTTATTACATCTCGACCTTCCAGGTAGCAATCATCCAGGAGCTGGGACTGATAAAAAAATACCTTCCGGGGGTCGAAGTTGATTTTCAGGAGGCCCTTCACGGAGCCATCCACACTAATAACATGCTGGCGGGCAAGGTGGAAGTCGGATACATGGCCGTCATGCCCTCAAACATCGCATGCAGCAAGCCAGAACAGGCCGACATTCGGGAAGTTGCAAACAACGGAGTCTCCAACGGGATGACTTGTGCCCTCCTGATGGTAAGAGCCGATGCACCGGACTTCCAAACCCCCGAAGAATCCGTTAAATGGATCGACGGCAAGGTCGTTGCCTCCCCGAGAGGAAGCTGCGCTGACCAGTTCATGCGGATGGCCTTCGATAAGCTCGGTGTAAAGCCCACCGAGTACCTCAACCAGTCGATTGAAGTCATCCAGACCAATTTCAGGGCCAAGAAGCTAGATGCTTCAGCCGTGTGGGAACCGACCGCATCACGGATCGGCAACCTGGCGGGCGAAGGTATTGCGAAGATCATCGCCACCGGCAATCTCATCGGCAACCAGGATATCGGCATGATGATCATGCGCGGGGATTTTATCGATAAACACCCTGACCTGGCGGAAGGCTACCTCAGGGCCGAACTCGAAGCTCTGCAATTCATGACCGACCCCAAGAACCAGCAGAAAGCGGTCGATATGATTGCGAAGTACGCCGTAGGCATACCCAAGAGAGCCATCTGGTATTCGCTCTACGGTCAGATACCGCCTCAGGTAGGTGGTACGATACCCAAACAGACCTTCACTTTCATCATTGACGACAACATCAGGCAAAATATCAATGACGTGTGGGCATTCCAGTTCAAGCAAAAGCTCGTCGCCACGGAAAAGCCTTACGACAACACCATTGATGACAGGATTGCCAGGAAAATTCTTGCTGAGGCCGGCTTAAAACCGCCCATTGGAGAAATTAAGGGACAGCCTCCTGAGGATAATCCATACAAAAAATAAACCTTGATTGAGTCCTTTTAAAAGAAACATTGAGATAATACGATGCTGACAAAAACTATGGACGTCAAAGCAATTGCCGAAGAAGAGATATCATCCTTCTCACGGGCAGTACTGCGAAGCAGGGTCAAACATGCCCTCACTACTTCGACTCCGTACCTGGCAGCAGTCGGATTGCTCTCCACCCTTGCCGCCTGGTACCTTCTATGCGAGTTTTTCAAAGTCCCCTATTTCAATGTGCTCCCCGGCCCGGTCGCAGTTGCGCGGGAGTGGTTCTCTCGAAATCCCAAGTTCGGAGTGTCGATTTATACCCCCGAGTATTACCAGCACATCTGCAGAAGCGCTTGGCGTGTTCTTCAGGCCTTCTTCCTGGCAACTGCTCTGGGAGTACCGATGGGTTTGTTCATGGGATGGAAGAAAACCTTCAAGGACTACACTTTTCCGGTGCTCGAACTGGTGCGTCCCATCCCCATGCTCGCATGGGTGCCCCTGGCAGTCCTGATGTTTCCGGGCCGTGAGGGAAGTGTAATTTATGTGACGTTTCTGGGCGCGTTTTTTGCCACTACGCTGAATACGATTCTTGGCGTGGAATCGATCGATGAGGTTTATTTAAGGGCGGCGCGGTGCCTCGGCTCGAGCTCCCATCAAGTATTTTCCCGCGTAATTCTTCCTGGTGCACTCCCGTTTATCTTCACAGGGCTGCAGATCAGCATGGGTTACTCCTGGTTCTGCCTCGTAGCGGGAGAGATGATCGCGGGTGAGTACGGGCTTGGCTACCTCATTTGGACCTCGTATATAACAGTGGCAGCCCCAGTACTGGTAATCACAATGGTAACGCTCGGCTTTTTAGGTTGGGCCAGCAACGCCGCAATCCGTTTGATCGGAAGGCGTTTGATGCAATGGCAAGTCAGGGAGATGGCTCAATGAACACAGTATCTTATGCAATGGAGCTGCCCGGAGCGAATGTTGCAAATCCGGCTCTATCCTCCGGACCCCCGGTGGGAAAGCTCAGCATCCGTGACGCGTCTATAATTTATGACCCGGAAGGGGTCCATGTTGTTGCAGTCGAGAACTGCTCTCTGGAAATTCCCGCGGGAGAGTTCTGCGTTATCGTTGGGCCCTCGGGATGCGGCAAGACAACGCTTCTTAACGCTATTGCCGGATTCCATGGCGTCACATCCGGTGAGATCTATCTGGATGACCAACTTCTCTGCTCTGCCTATAAAACCACCCCACCGGGGGCCGATCGTATCGTGGTGTTCCAGAAGGGCGCGCTCTTTCCATGGGATACCGTTCTGGACAATGTTATTTACGGCCCGGTTGTCCAGGGAAAGATCAAAAAGAAAGAGGCCAGGGAGGCAGGTGAACAGCTCCTCTCGCAAATGGGGCTGGTCGGAATCTCCCGGAGTTATCCCAGAGAGATATCATCCGGAATGCGTCGCCGGGTCGAAATTGCCCGGGCCATGATGAATGACCCCAAGGTCTTGCTTCTCGATGAACCATTCCGGACAATGGACGCTCTCACCAAGACCGTCATCCACAAATACCTTCTGGATGTTTATGATGCATCCAATAAGACTGTCTTTTTCATCACCCACGATCTTGAAGAAGCTATCTTCCTGGGAACCAAAGTTGTTGTGTACACGACTCGGCCGGGGAAGGTCAAGAAGCTCATTCAAGTGGATATCCCCCGCCCCAGGGATTTCAGGATGCTTTCATCCGAACGTTACCGGGCTCTTAAAGAAGAGGTCATCGAAGCGGTCCGCGAGGAAGCCTGGAAGGCCTTTGAGGCTGGCGAGCGAGAGAGGGCCTAGGCTGGGAGCGTACTGAATTCCAACAGACGGGCGCGTCTGAGATTTGAGAAGGGAGTTGTTTTCATGTCAGCACCAAGTAAGAGCTCGACCAAGGGCCTTGCAAAGAAGATTCACGAATCCATATTCAGCAAGGAGACTTACCGTGGCTCCGCGTCCGTCATTGTTCTCCTTATCCTGTGGGAGGTGGGCGCCAAATCAGGATTGCCCGTTATCAAGAACATACCGCCGCTCACCTCCGTCCTGGATGCTTTCAGAGAAGTCATTTTCGACTCTTCTTATTGGGGTTCCTGGGGAGCAAGTTTTGATCGGATTTTCACCGGTTTCATTGCCGCCCAGATCATCGGCATTCCGTTGGGTTTGCTTATGGGAACCAGCCGTTTTTTACGAGAGATGACTCTGCCTGTATTCGAGGTTCTGCGACCCATCCCACCTCTGGCCTGGGTGCCCGCCGCCGCGATTTTCTGGCCCACCCGTGAAATGAGCATTATCTTCGTCACATTCCTGGGTGCCTTCTTCGTTTTGATCCTCAACATCGTCGGCGGAGCCAGGGCTATCGATTCTCGATACATTCGCGCGGCAATGTCTATGGGCTCCCGTCGCAAAGACATCTTCTGGCGTATAGTTCTGCCGGCTACCTTGCCCAGCATTATTGTCGGGATGACCGTCGGTATCGGTGTCGCATGGAAC
The DNA here is from genome assembly GCA_052143075.1 of Syntrophobacteraceae bacterium. Lineage (GTDB taxonomy): Bacteria > Desulfobacterota > Syntrophobacteria > Syntrophobacterales > Syntrophobacteraceae > SbD1. The sequence goes on from JBKQTS010000180.1 coordinate 19,363, forward strand.
ACTGTCGTCGCGGCTGAAATGATTGCCAGCCGTTCAGGCCTAGGCTTTATGACCTGGAGATCGTATGTGGCATTCACCTATCCGCTGATTGTGGTCGGCATGATCAGCATCGGCATCGCAGGCTATATATCGAGCGGCATTATTCGTTTGTTGGGCGCCCGCATTACACCGTGGCTCAGAACCGACTAATATGTCCACGAATGATCTCTGAAGGATAACGGAAATGGCGCAAGCGATATCGAAACAGAATGGGTCCAATCACGTTGGGTTATCTCAGGAGTTTTCCGCTGAGATGCGCATAGAAAACGTTCGCAAAACCTACGGTCTCGAACCACAGGTAAAAGTAGTCCTGGACGATTGCTCCTTTGTTCTTGAAAACCACAAGCTTACAGTCCTGATCGGTCCGTCGGGATGCGGCAAGAGCACCTTGATTAATGTCCTGGCCGGTTATGAAATACCCAATTCAGGCAAGGTCCTAATCGACGGTCATCCGGTGCGTGGCCCCGGTCCGGACCGATTGGTCGTCTTTCAAGAGACCGCCCTCTTTCCCTGGATGACCACATTTGCAAACGTTAGCTACGGGCCAATGGTCCGGCAGGAAATGGGCAAGAAAGAACTGCACGCGGAAACGATGAGGCTGCTCAAACTCGTCGGGCTTGAAGCTTTTGCAGACAAATATCCCTCCCAACTCTCGGGCGGAATGATGCGAAGGGCCGAACTCGTCAGGGCGTTGATCAATAGACCCAAAGTGATGCTGATGGACGAGCCGTTCAGGGGTCTGGACGCTATGACGCGCGCATTGATGCAGGAGTATTACGTTCGTCTTTTTGAGGCAAGACCCGGGACTAATCTCTTTGTTACTTCAGAGGTCGAGGAGGCGATTTTTCTGGCTGATCGCCTCATAATCATGAGCAACCGGCCAACCCGAATCAGGATGATTATGAATATTAACCTCCAAAGGCCGCGCGAGTTCAAGATGCTCACTTCTAAAGAGTATCTTGGCTACAAGGGAGAGGCCCTGGAGATCCTGTATGATGAAGCCATGAAAGCCTTCCAAAGTGGGAAAAAAGGCGTAAACGTCGATTTCCTTGAGGCCTATTCGCAGGCAGGCAACGGTTCCTAGTACTTACTTTCAATTACATCTCACAATCAACCAGCTTGTTCTTTACCGCATAGTACGTGAGTTCCGCACTGCTTTTCATTTTCAGTTTTTCCAAAATCCGCGTCCGATAGGTGCTGATAGTCTTAATGCTGAGGGCCAGCTCAACGGCGATCTCCTTTACGGTTCGTCCGGACGCAATCATGCACATCACCTGGTACTCGCGATCTGAGAGTTTCTCATGCGGCGGTCTTCCGCTGTCTTCCTCCAGATTGAATGCAAGCTGCTCAGCAAGACCGGGGCTGATGTATTTTCCACCGGCCAGTACTTTCCTAATGGCCTTAACAAGTTCCTCCGGAACATTCTCCTTGGTCATGTATCCGGCGGCACCGGCTTTCAGCACCCGCATCCCGAACTGATCTTCCGAATGCATGCTCAAGATGAGAACCGGCAGTTTCGGGCGCAACTGCTTCAACTCCCTTAATACCTCAAGCCCGCTTCTGCCCGGCATTGTGATATCCAGCACCACGATATCCCAATCCTGCTTCCAGACGTGGTCGAGTACCTCCTGACCGTTGCGGGCTTCGCCGAAGATAATCCTGCTGAATTCTTCTGAAAGGATGAGTTTCAAACCTCGTCGCACAATGGCATGATCGTCTGCAATGAGAACTTTCATAATCGCACTTCTCCGAAGATTCGCTCTCTCAATCGCAAAACTTAAGACATTTTATCGATTAAAACATGCGGGGCCGGAACTGCGCCGCAGCACATTTCCCCTGCATACATCCTGTTTCATGCCCCTAATCAAGCTATGGGAATTTTAACAGTAGACCTTGTACCCCGCCCCGGCATACCTTTGATGCTGAACTTGCCGCCCAATAGCAAAGCACGCTCCCGCATGCCCAAAATTCCGAGCGACTTAACGTTATCACTCTCTTGTTTCGTAATGCCCCTGCCATTGTCTCCCACCTTCAGTATCAGGTATCCATCCCTTTCTTTCAAGCTTATAGACACCTTGGTCGCGTTAGCATGCCGGGCAATATTTGTCATGAGCTCCTGAAAAATCCGAAACACAGCGGATGATCGCCTCTCATCCAGCTCGATCCCATCTATATTGGATGTAACCTCGAATTTAATTCCCATCCGGGTCTGATATTCAGATGCCTGCCATTCAACGGCCGCCAGGAGACCCAGATCGTTGAGTATTCCGGGCCGCAGTTTCGTGCTGATTTTTCTTACGCTTTGAATGGTTGTGTCAATCAGTTCCTTCATTGACTTCGTTCTACTTGAAAGAACACGATTGGAATCCCCGCCGCAGACACTGGTCAACTTTTTATCCAGCCAGGAGATGTCTATCTTTAACCCGGTAAGAATCTGCCCAAGTTCATCGTGAATCTCACGGGCAATCCAGGTCCGTTCCTCTTCACGCACAGCCTCAATGTGCTCAGCAAACCCACGCAGTTGTTCGTGAGAATTCTTCAGTTGCTCCTCGGCATGTTTGCTCTGCGTTATATCCAGCATAATACCCTGCAGAAACGGCTGGTCGAGTTCGTCCTGCACCAAAATGGCCTCTTCACGCAACCAAACAACACGCCCATCTTTGGCCCGAATTCTATATTCGCATATAAATCCGGCATCCACAATCTTGGGGTAACTCTGATTGACCTTTGCCAGCACCCGCTCGCAATCTCCGTGATGGAGCTGTTTCATCCAGAGTTTTGGGTCCTGTATCCATTCATCAGGTGAAAATCCAAGAATCATTTCAACCTGAGGGCTTACATACAGAAAGCCCTTGGCCCTGTCCAGAGGAGCTATATAAGTGATCATCGGAATCTGTTCGACCAGGGTCCGATACCATGTTTCCGCCCTCTGTGCCTGCCTGGTTCGCTGTTCGAGCGATTCAGCCATATCGTCAAAAGAGCCGGCCAGCATGCTGAGTTCGTCCTTTTCTTTAAGCGGCCCTATGCGAACGGTTAGATCTCCTGAAGCCAACTGTCTCGTTGCATTCACAAGCTGTTTCACCGTGCGCAGAATGAATACCTCTCCACCGAACCAGGCTGCGAGCAGCGCAAGTACTGTTACCGCGCCAACTCCAGCGATGCTTCTAATATACAGCCAGTTCAGCCGGCTAAAGACAGCCTCCTCGGAAACTCCAAGGCTGACATACAGGTCCGTTTCATAAGCTGCCCGTATCGTGGTGATTCCATATAACCGCTTAGTAGAATCCAGGCCGGCTACCCTCACGAGTGATTCCTGACCTTCGCCCATGCCCGCAAGCACGACTAGCTCTGCAGGCATCAATTCTCCGACCCATTTTCTTGCGAACGGATAACGGGCAAGCACCGCACCGTTATAGTCAAGAACAAGAAGTTCAGCTCCCCGAGGCAACTGGGTCTCGAGCTCGAGCTTTCTGAACCACCCCAGGTCCAGCGAGACAAAGACGGCAGATTTCACAGGCCCTGAACCATTTAGAACCGGGTGGACAAAGTTCATTACGGGAGTGCCGGTTATCGCTTCAAGCTGATAACCGCTGATGACAAAGCTGCGAGTGGCGAAAGCACGCCGGATATAGGCATGATGCGACAGATTGATCGGTGCTTCGGACTTCAATCCGCTGGAGATGATGTTTCCGTCGGAGTCAATAGTGCCAAGATTGACGTAGTAAGGATATTGATTCAAAAGATGACTAAAAAGCTCACTGCAAACAGCCGAGTTTTCCTGTCGCACCTCGGGTAATTCTGCGAGACCGATGAGAAGTTGACGGGCTCCCTCGATAACTTGAGCGATATCCCCCGCGGCAAGCCTTGTAACACGAAGAGTGTTTGCCTCTACCTGGAGCTTCTCCATTCTATGATCTTCACTAGCCGCATAGAGGGTCAGGCCAAGCAATGGAAGGGCGGCAAGGAGCACAAGACATATCAAGCGGCCGCGCAGGCTTAAGCGCGAAAAATAACGCATAGACTCTTCGATCCTTCTCTCCTTGAGAGAGCAAGATTTACAGGGCGCCAATTTGAAAAGGTGCAGATGATATTACCATGCATCAGCTCAGCAGACCAGGCCCGCATTACCTTTCCTCCTCTGGAGGACTAATCGCCCCAGGCGGGCAATGAGGTGCTGAAAAGCCTCTGAAATCGCCCATCGTAAATATCAGATGCCTTTCACTTTGAGCTCGGAGTCGGCGCTGTTCCATTTCCTCGTTCCAGGAAAACTCAGGTTGGCAAAAAAAACCTCTTTAAAGCCGGGAGCACTTCCCAGTTCGATCGCCTGGATCTCACGAAGGAGGGAGCTCGCCCGATCACGAACACGACTGTCAAGTAACGCAAGGCAGGCGCCCAGTCCCGCCGCATTGCCAATCCCGACAATACTCGCGGCGCTTATCTCAGGAATCAATCCAATGGTCAATGCATCCTCTGCCTTGATCACATTTCCGAAAGCTCCGGCTAGAAGTATCCTTTCCGGCGAATCGATCCCAGCGGCATCACAGAGAAATCGAATTCCTGCCGCAACCGCTCCCTTTGCAAACTGAAGCTCTCGCACGTCCTTCTGGTGGAGCACGACAGCCTCGCCACCCGAGATCCCCCGATTCTTTTCTCGAGGAGGGCAGAGAACAAATTCAATGCCAGCCTCAGTTTCCCGAATGTACTCGCACTTCGAAGCAGCATCGAACTTCCCGTCAGGCCGAATGATTCCTTTTCTGAGTAAAGTTGCCAGCACAGACATTGCCCCGGAACCGCAGATACCTCTCGGGATAATTGACGGGTCAACGGAGCTGCCGATCACGTTCAAAATGAGCTTATCACCCTCAAATCGAATCCCTTCAACGGCTCCAGGCATACCGGCCATGCCGCTTCGAAGAGTTGCTCCTTCGAATGCAGGCCCGGTCGCACACGATGTTGCCCAGAGTCGGCCATTAGCCGAAAGCACCATTTCTCCATTGGTGCCCAAGTCCAGAAGAAGCGTTGGTGAATCCTTCTCCCCGATTGTACGCTCGGCCCACAGCCACGCGGCCACAGTGTCAGCCCCGACAAAAGCGGAGGGAAGAGGAAGCGTATGGAGGATTGCTCCGGGATGGAGCGGAAATCCAAAGTCCCTTGCGAGCAGATCGAGCCCCATGTGAAAGAAGGGCCGGTATGGCGCAATGCCCAGCCCGCGTGCGGGGGCGCCAAGGAGGAGATGAATCATAGTTGGATTGCCTACCACCACGCCTTCAACAAGGTTTTTCTCAGGGATTTCATAGCGTTTGCAGAGGTTGAGTATGCAGGAAGAAATCGTTTCACACGCAAGATTCTTAAGCACTCGGGCATCTTTCGGATTATTTGAAGCGACGATCCGGCTCATTACGTCCGCGCCGAATGAGACTTGCGGATTGCGTGCCGTCTCAACGCCCAGAATATCTCCGGTTTGAAAATCACACATATAGGCGGCAATCGTGGTGGTTCCGAGGTCTATTCCAATTCCGAAAAGTGAGACCGGCGGGTGCAACAAGGCAATGACCGGTCCGGAATCAAATTTAAGGGCTTGGCGGACCGCCGCGGGCCCCGAAGAATCTGCATTCAGAGGGTTTTCATCCGAATAGAAGCCGGACCCCCGGGAATCAGGGAGCAGAGAGGCCCAATCGACGTCACCGGCAAGGCCTGCTTTCACAAGGGCGTCTTCGACCGTACTGTCCTGTAGCGGGACAAACCTGAATGAAGGACTGACCGGCAAGGGGTTTCCGATACCTATTCCGAGCCGCTTATATACCTCCTGGCGATAGACTTCCTCGACGACTTGCAGAACGAGACCCTCAGCAGCCTGATGGCGGCAAGCGAAACGGAGGCCCGATTCAACTTCCTTTTTTTCAATACGTGAGGCCTCTTCGGCGGATGCAGGGACCGTCGCGGCCCCTTCTACCACCCTGATCCTGCACCTGCCGCATTTGCCGCTCCCTCCGCAATCGGCGGAAACTGAAAAGCCTCCCGCCTGGATAACGTCGAGCAGGGTTGAGCCTTCTTCGACGAAAACCGGCTTTCCCCTCCCGATAATGCGTACAGACGGACTCATTTAATACATCCCTCTAGGCAAAAATCTTCTTTAGCGCCGGCTCCAATTTGATATCCGAGCTGGATTCCTCCAGGTGAAACGCGAATTCGCCGGACAGGATCTTTTGGACCGGGCATTGTTCGGCAACCTGGAGAAGATCTGCTCTTTCCCTTTCGGTCAAGTCTCCGATAAGCTGGACTTGCTGCTCCATTAAGATCCTTTTCGGATCTTGCTTGTTCATCGAAACTCTGACGACGACATCCGACAGCTTGATTCCCATGGTCCGGGCGTACTTTCTCAACGTGATGTTGACACAGGCAGCCAGTGCCCCCTCGATGAGCGAAGACGGCATAAACCCGTCGTCCCTTCCTCCGCGGTCAACCGGAATATCGCAACGCAACTCGTGAGCGCCATCCGTTACAAAACTACAGAAAGGATCTTCTCCACTTCGACAGAAAACCATTTATTGTTCTCCTTCCACAAAATAAAGATTTTCGGGTATCCAGAATTCCCCGCCGCCTTTTTCTTTAAATCATCCCGGCCGGTCAGGTGCTGCAGCCAAGGCTGTTCAGTCGTTTCGAATCGCTTCGATAGGATTGACTCGCGAGGCCATCCATGCCGGGAAGAGTCCGGCACATGCTCCTAAGGCAATTGATACGGCGATGCACAACAGCGCCGCAGCCGGATCGAAAGCTATCAGATGCGGACCAGGCATGAAGGTAAATATTTTCCGCATTATCCATTCAATGGCGGAAGCGCCTGATAATGCCAGAGCTACTCCGGCCACTCCTCCGACGCCCGCCAACATAAGCGCCCTGAGCAGGACGAGACTGAATATGTCCGACCTCGATGCACCTACCGCCCTCATCATTCCCAGTTCCGAAGTCAGCTCGAAGGTGGTCAGCAGGATAGAATTCATAACTCCTGCAGCAGCAACCACGAAAGCAATGATTGCAACCGAGAGCCCGAGGGCATTTACAGAGGCGACCAGGTGAGAGATACTGTCAGTTGCCTGTGAGACGGTGACTATCTGAATGCCGGGTATCTTTTTCCCGAGTTCGGAAGTAATCTCTGTAATCATAGCAGGATCATCCACCTTGACCGCGACAGCGCTGATGGGGTCAGGCGTAATCTTGTCCCGCGGCGAGCAGGTTATATCCTCAACACCGGCTACTTCCTTTCCGGACACTCTGAGAGCTATCTCCTGAGCGACCGCAAGAGGGGCAAAAATGAAAGCATCGTCCTTGGTATATGTTCTTTCGACAATGCCGCTTATGGGCAAACTTTTTTCAGCCTTGGGCAACTGAATGACATCGCCGATTTTGTACCCGTATTTTTCGGCGAAATCTGCGCCGACAAGCACCTTATTTGCCGCTATGGCATCATAGCCGACGGGTATTTCACCCTTTATGCGCCAGCCCGGCTTGAGCCTTTCCAGGAGCGGCATCTGATATCCATAAATGAGAATCCTGTCCTCTTTTTTGTCCGAGGGCACATTGATAACGATCATCGATGCGGCGAAAGCAAGCCCTTTGGTCTTCCTTATTTCGACTGCCAGAGACTCGTCGAGAAAGCTTACCGGCACGGCCCCGTAGAAAAGGAGCGATGCCAGTTCATGAGGACAACTGCTCGGCGCCACTACAAAATCGACGCCCGTCCTTTCCCGCTCTCCGGCAATTTCCCGGTCAAAGCCCTTGCTCAATGAAATAATAGAAAAGAACACGGCAACCGAGGAAGCAATAGCCAACACGGACAGAAAGCTTCTTGTTTTATAGCGCAGGATATTTCCCAGTGTCAGCTTTAAAAAGTTCATGCTTCCTGTCCTTTATGACTTCATACTCTCATCCCGCAGAAGTACTCGGCAACGCTTTGTATCCGTGTCAGCACCCCGTCGGTCATAGCAAACGAGGCCCCCGACTCTTCCGCAGCCTTTGGGTCATGAGTGACCAGTATGATGGTGAGCCCCTGCCGGTTAAGTGCTTTGAGGAGATTGAATATCCTTTCCCTGTTCTTTATGTCCAGGTTGCCCGTGGGTTCATCCGCCAGAATTAAACGGGGATTGTTGACAAGCGCCCTTGCGATGGCCACCCGCTGCATTTCTCCGCCGCTCAACTGGTTCGGCTTATGGCTGCTTCTGCTGGAGAGCCCTACTGCTTCGAGGATCGATTTCAGGTGCTGATTATCAGCCCGCTTCCTGCTGAATAAGAGCGGCAGACAGATGTTTTCCTTCACGCTCAAACCGGGAATCAAATAGAACTGCTGGAAGACGAATCCTATCTTCTCTCTTCTTATCCGCGCGAGTTCTTTTTCCTGCATCGTGCTGACTTCCATGCCGTCAATCAGCACAACACCAGCGGATGGTTTGTCCAGGCAGCCGATCATGTTGAGAAGAGTGGTTTTCCCGGAACCTGACGGGCCGATAACCGACACAAAATCTCCCTCATTGAGTTCAAAATCGATATCTCTCAACGCATGGATTTCCTCCGAGCCGCGCCTGTAAACCTTCTGAACGCGATGAAGCCGTGCTATCGGACCATTGCTCAGCAATTTATCACCTCTATCGGACTCACCCTCGAAGACTTCCATGCCGGATAAAGACCTGCAAGCACGCCCGCCAGTAACGAGCATAGGAATAACAGAATTCCAAGCTTCGGCTCGAAAGCTATTATTTTCCCCGGCGGCACGTAGGGGGTGACCTCCCTCACAAGTTCCTCAACAATACCGGAGCCTGCGATGCCCAGCAAAATACCTGCTCCTCCACCAGCGGAAACGAGAATAACGGTTTCATAGAGCGACAAGCGGAAGATATCACTCGGTGATGCGCCTATTGCCCTCATCATTCCGATTTCCCTCCTGCGCTCGAATAAGGTGATCAGAATCGAATCAACCACCCCCATAATACTGACCATCGCCACCACTATTGCTATAGTGAGAGTGAGCGCCCTGGCTGAAGAGGCCACACTCGATATATTTTCCCTTACCTCGTCCATCATTATGATCTGGATGCCCGGTATCTTGACCGATAACTTGTCCTGCACCGATCCGATCATCATGGGATTGTTTGTTTTGACCCCTATCGATGTAACGGCGCCGGGGCGGGCAAGCAGTTCCTGCAGTGTTTGAATGGGTACGAAAACAGCACTGTCTTCCTGGCTGTTCTGCCTGTTGAGCACTCCGACGATCCGAAAGTTGATTCCATCGCGGAGGTAAGGAACCTCGTCCCCGATCTTCACCTTGTACTTTTCGGCGATCAAATAGCCCAGAATGAGCTCATAGCCGGACCGAGGGAGCCTTCCATCCACATGCCATTGCGGTTTTAATTTCTCAATATCAGACATCTCCATCCCGTACACGACGTCTGTCCTGCCACTTTTCAGGTTGGGGAGCTGGCTGATAAGTACGGGTGAGGCGATTTCGACGTCCTCAATATGTTTAACCTTCTCCAGAAGCCCTTCGTCCAGGTACTTTGGAATGACGGCGCCATAAAGCACAAGAGATGCTACCTCAAACGAACACCCCTTGGAAACGATCATGAAATCAATGCCGGTCTTCTCGATTTCCTTCGCCAGATTTCTTTCAAAGCCCATGTCGAATGACAGGATGGAGAACAATACCCCGACGGAGCAGGCAACTGCGAAGATTGTAAGGATGCTTCTCGTTTTGTAGCGTAAAATATTATTCCAGGACAATTTGATGAATTGAATCAACGTATCTCCACCGCCTTTGCTATGACTTTGACGTCATCCTTTTCACGAGATACGGTTCCCGTTACCAAAGCCTTTTTCCCGACCTTCGACGGTATCGTAAAATGGCTCGGGGCAAGATCGACCAGGATATGCCCGGTATCGTCCTTCAGGAAAAACCAGCACCCGGATTCACATTCACTAAGAATTGTCCCCTCGATATTGATGACTTTGCTGCTGAGGGACTGGTCCGTGATGATCTTGATTACTGTAGCCCTGGGGGCGATTGAATCGACTGACTGCCCAAATTTTTCAGTACAGCCTGAAAGCAACATCGAAACCAAAATGCTGAATAGAGCGAGTGCTTTCATCGGATCGACCTTCTGCCGCCCTCCAAGGAAATTCAGAGGACCAATGGTAAGAGAGGCAGGCTGGAGAGGGGGGAATTCCTCACCCCGAATATTTAGTTTCCGTCCGGAAACTGGCAGTATCTTATAAGGTGAAATTCTCCTACGTTCATCCGGGTTTCCGGATGGACACTATTTAAGGCTGCGTCGCTATTACGTGCTAACCCGGGATAAGAAAGCTGCCGGCATTTTGAATTGTGACACAGCCTGTTAACCTGGCTTCAAAGTTATTTCTTTATGAGAAGAGAGTCCGCTCCACACAAGAGGTTGTCGCCAAGAACGTGCATAGTATTTCTTTCGAACTCGTGGCACCTGGTACAACCTGCAATCTGCAGCCCCCAGGTCAAAGGGGGATGCTTCTTAAACTTCTCGTGGCAATGCCTGCAAGTCGATGTCGGTTTGCCAAGATACTGATTTTTTGCAATATCGTAAAGCCAGATCTGGCCGTCATAAACCTTGGTTCCCTCGTAGGTCAGGGGAGTCCGTACAGTCGATATGCCATATCTGCCGTCGGGAGTCGATATGATATCGTGGTTTTCCCAATCCTCCGGTATAGGGGCCTGCTGGACTAAGGACAGGTCATCCGCCTTGAGCACAAGTGTTTTTGTTCTTGCTGACTGCAATATGAATTTCCCATCCGGGGTAAAGCTCGATCTGAAAGTTATTGTCCCTTTCGGGAAATCCATGCTGCTTTTTTTGAGAATCTTGAGCTCACCCTTTTCTGCGAGAGCGGGAAGGTCGAAAATGAAAAAGAACTGCTTCCCCGTAGCTTTGGAAAAAGGGGCCTGGGAGTCGTTCATGGCGAGAAAAAAATACTTATTGTCGGGGCTTGTCGTGCCGTGAGCATAGCGGTAGTTCACGGGAAGCTCTGGGTTCGACGCAAGCATTACACGGTGATTCAAATTAAGGGTTTTTTTATCGATTACGTCAATAAATCCGGGATAGCCCATAAAGACGGGCAAAAACTCTTTTTCGGTTTGTCCCGACCCGCAGTAAAGGGTTTGGATCTCTGTTTCTCCAAAGTCCCGGACCTCTTTTGGAAGCTCGAACTGTTTCTCGGTAACCCATTTGTCGGTTGTCAGGTCGGCCTTTCCCACGATGACGGCGGGCTTTTTGGCCGCATAGGTGGACCAGAAAATCGTTTTTGGGTCCTGGCTGTCGATCCTGATATCGTGCAGGGAATGATCGGCTGACTCTCCGGTCGGTATGAAGTGCAGCTTATCACCGGTCCAGATGAGATATTTGGGAATCTGGATAGGTTCTTCAGCGGCAGGATTTATGACTACATTTGCATCGGCAATGTGCCCCCCCTCACCGGCTACGAATATTCTACCTTCGTATTCCCCCGAAGGGCTGCCGTTGAGCAAAGAAGCACCGAACCACACCACCGCAAAAAGCAGTACCGCTGAAACTAAGACCAACCCCTTCTTTTTAGGAACCATGATCCTCGCTCCTGGCTACATATGGAAGAAATTCCAGCCTCAATACCGGTGGCACAGCGCTGCCGGCCTGCTATTGTTCATGGATACTATTTATGCTTTGCGTATCAGCATGGGTTGCTATCCTTGATGACTTGTAAATCATTCCAGAGTGCGGGTTTGGGATAATAACATTTCGTTATTAGGCGTCAATTATTATTTCTCTACTATATTGCTATGCATTTTGCCCATACCAGTGAAAATAGCGCCTGTACGAAGCCGCACCCTTGGCATCCAAACCGATTGTAGTTGAACATGCGGTAATTTCTGTCGGTTGGAATCCTATTTTTTTGTAGGGCTGCATTGCAGTCATCTGTAGGTTATATTCCTGTTTTCTTGTAGGGTTGAGTCCTACCCGGAGTGATTATAAATGCCCCTAAATAAGACGGGGCCTGTTGTGAAGTGCGAACAGGCCCTGAATTTTAATTGTATCTTGTTTTTTTACACGGATGCTTCGGGCAAAGTATCGAGCAGTCCGCGCGCACCTGGAGTCAGCACCCCTCCTTTGGATTAAACCTGCCGCTCTTTGATTCTCTTTCTTCCCAGGGTTTCGGTGTGGACGACTTGTCGGATTCGATTTTCGCCTTTTCCGCTGGTTGCGCCTCCTGGGTCGCAGGGGATTTGGTCTGTGGCTGAGCAGGGGCTGCGTTATTTGTATCGGTCTCTTTAGTCTGCTGGCATATGCCTGCAGAAACTGAAAGTCCCAAAGCCAAAACCAGGCATAACCCTATCGAAACTATCCGCTTCCATCTCATGTGAAATCTCCTCGAATAAGTGATTCTAATTTAGAGCAGTTGGCCAAGTCGTCCATCCCTTCTCACTCGCCAGAAATGATACATAATGAAGGCCAACGCGAGACTTGGTCCTATTAGACAATGAATCACATAAAACCGCAACAAGCCAACTTCTGATATTTCGGAACCGCCAAGAAAAATCTGCTGCAGCCCGCCTCCGATAACGGGCGCCTGCCCCAGCAGTTGGCACACAACCTGGGCCGCCCAGAAGGTCTGCGCATCCCATCTGAGAACATAACCCGAAAAATCAAGCCCTGCAGTCAGGATGAACAGGGTCATTCCGACAAGCCAGTTAAGATGTTTTGGGGGCATATACGCGCCCGCAGCAACTACCCTGGCGGTATGAAGCAGCATTGCCGCTACCATGAGTTGGCCGGCCCAGAAGTGGATGGACCGCATTAGCCAACCGAAAGGAATTACGTGGTCGAGGTCATGAATTCCCGCTCGTGCCCCCTCCGCGGTGGGAAGATAATAGAGGGCGAGAAGAAGCCCGCTTATCCCCAGAACGATAAACAGGAAAAAAGCGGCCCCGCCAAGGCAAAACGTGGTCCCTATGCGGACTCGCTCTTCCGAGATCTTTACGGGGTGGATGTGCCCTATGAAATTATCCAGTTTCATCATCCAAACCTGTATCCGGGCATGACTTTTTCTTTGGGGTATGCCACAAGGGCGCCCTGAGCACTAAGGCGCAGCGCGGCCAAAGTCATGTCATGAGTCGCCGGTCCTGCCAGGAGGCGGCCTTCGCTGTCAAACCGGCTGCCATGACAGGGGCATACGAAAATATTCTGTTCCTGAAGAAAAGCTGGCCGGCAACCAAGATGAGTACAAACGTCAGTGATAGCCCAAAACCCGTCCTTGTCCCGAAAGAGCACCACCCTGCCCTTTCTTGCGACTGTGCCGACCGGATAATCCCCGGGGGGCCCGAAAGTGCAAGGTTCCAATCCCGACTGTGTCTGGTTTCCGGCAAGAAACCGGCAGGTTATCCAACTCATAGATGCCGAGGCCAGCCCAGCCAGAGCCCATCCGAAACAGGAAAAAAACCTGCGGCGCCCCACAGTTGAACTGGAAAGCTTGTCTTCCGGATTCCTTGACATATGCTCCTGCAACCGGTTAGGAATAATAATTCGCAGAGGATTGCCATGCCGCAAATGACAGAACCTCAAAACAATCACAGCTTCATTGTACGCCGTGAACTCCTTGGAAGGGAGTTCCTGACGGTGATGATCCTTACCATCGTACTCATCGGCCTCGCGCTGGCCATTCCGGCAGGTTATAATGATGCGGCGCCGGACAGCCCCGCGCTAAGCGAGATCAAAGCTCCCTGGCTTATCATTTGGCTCCAGGTTCTCCTCCGCCATTTCCCACCCTTGATCGCCGGGTTTGCCATGCCTATGGCTGCACTGATAATCGTAGCCTGCCTGCCCTGGATTCCGCATTTCGGCGGGCACGACCCTTTGAAGCAGTACCAGTTCGGTTTTCACCAGATAATCTTCATTGCCATGGCATCGGTTCTCGTGTACCTCACTTTTTGGGGCCTGTAAATCCAGCGGGATCTCCATAAGCCTCCTTTCCTTCGAAAAATTCAAGGAGGTACTTTATATAGATGGGATTACTGGCCGACATTCTCTCAAGCTGTTCCGAATTCAGAAAACCGGCTCCAACCCGTGAAGCAGTCTGAACAGGCTGCCCCCTGTCGTTTATTACCCGATCCAGTTCAAAATCGATTCCAAGACCGTCGGCTTGTGATCGGCCCAACCCGACGGCCCGCCCGTCTTTCGCCCGGACGACCGTTGGGCCCAAGCCCATAGCCCGTGGATTTCCATGACAATCCCAGCAATCTGCAGTTTGGGTCCGTATCGTGTGAGGAGCATAGGGGTTCCATGCCAGTGCCGCGCGACCGTCGCTCAATCGAGGAATGGTTGAGTCCAGAAGCGTCTTCCCCTGCGAATCAACCCAACTGATCCAGTACTGGTATTGAGGTCTCATGGCGCTCACGAGGCCACGGGAATCCATTCCCAGAATCCGTCCCTCCCAACGGCGCATCGAATAGCCCCCAAGCCAGACTCCAATTTCGGAACGGCCGGTCAGCCAATCCCGGGACCTCGGTGCAACCCATTGCTCTCGAGGCTTTAAAAAATTACTTTCCAGTACCTCCCGGGCTTGAGGATCTCCCTGGCTTGTCAGCCAACCCCAAGGCCCGTAATCGGGACAGTCCAGGCGCACCAGATGCAGACCCAGGTCCTGGAAGGTCCACGCCGCATGACAGGCGCTGCATTCCATCCTGTCAAGGTGCCCCGGGATACGATGGTTCAGAGGTTCAGTCCCGGTGGGTTCACTCCCCAAAACAGGTATCCGATGCACTTTACCATCGACTTTCGATGTTAGAAAGAAAGCGCCATCCCTTTGCGCCGTGTTCGTCAGCAAATGTCCCCCGGAGGTTTCGATAACCCTCCGGCCGGCTTCGAGATCATAGTGGCCATTAGCTTGCGCGGCCCGCAGAGCACGAATATCGGAGGCCGGAACCTGTCGCGTCCTTGGCGGTTTTCCGGGAAGACCATGGCAATCCGCACATCGCACTTCAACCTGGTCCTGTGACTGGGAGTGTATTTTACCTTCCCCCATGAGTTCTTCTACAGGATGGCAATCGATACAATGCATCCCCCGTTCATAATGAATATCGGGAAGGAGATAATGGTAAGAGTGCTTCATCTGGCGCGGAGCTGCGTCAGGATCAAGGGCTTCGAAGTTGTAGGCAAGAGAGTGGTCCCGCTCGAACAGCCCGGCATAGTCCGCACCTACACGGTTTCCATTGTGGCACCTCAGGCACTGGGACGTTGGTATGGCTGTGGACACCCGGTGGGATTGGGAGGCCCCTGGTGTACCCGGGGCAATAAGCAGCTCATCGGGCCCAATCCCGTTTGTCTCGTTCAGGACGTGGCACGCGGCGCAACCGGCGCCGGCAGGTGTATCATCATTCTGAGGGCCAGCAGAGCCGATGACGCCGTTCGACTCGAGGTGACAGCGAAGGCAGCGGCGGCGCAGCAGATCATCCGCCAGGGACCCGGATTCATCTCCCCTAGGCAATGCCTTGAGTCCATCAACCTCTCTGACCGCATATCGGGCCAGCACGTCCTGCTGCGCTCCCCACAGAAAACGCGTCTGGTTAATAATGCCGGCCGCAGTAGCCATAAGAGTTCGATTTACCTGACGGGCCTGTCCCTCATGACAACGGCCGCAGGCAAAAGCAGGATTCGTGAAGTCGGATGGATTGGCAATCATTCCCTCATGAGCCCCGGGCTTGTCCGGGTTATCCCCATGGCCCAGATGGCAGTCGGTACACGAGGCGGCATGACACATCACTTGGACTTGAGGATGACATTTCAAACAGGAGGATGCCCAGCCGGCCGCCCCTCCAGGCAACACGATAGAAGCAATCGTGAGGATAATGAACGAAACCCGCATCATTTGCGGCCTTCCAGAAAACGGGCAACCTTCTCCTGGTGGGCAGGAAGTTTCGCCCGCACGAATGGATCTGCTGAATCTGTCCATATGGGATCGTCATATCGGCCGTGGCATGGAAGGCACGGCGCCACCCTGAGTATCCTTTTCAGCTCCTCTGCGTTGAAGGGGCGCGCACCGGGATGAGTCGTTGACATCAGGGGAAGTCCCCGGGAGTCTGAAAGGCTTTTCCACGCAAATCCCCCGGGATTTATCCCGGGCTTCAGCAGAGGTGTAAACGTATTCTCCTCCCAGGTCCTTCCGGCCTGAAAAAGTCCCTGCCCGATCCCCATCACCTTTGGATCCGAATGGCACTCCTCGCATGATCTCACCTCCGTGCGCGTGGTGTGGGGCGAAATAGGCGTAGAGACAATGCCATGCGCAAAACCCTGGCCCGAAAAGATTTTATTTTCAAGTCCGGGCAGAGCATTCCCATTAGCGTCCAGTTCGGTATAGACGACCTGGCAGCCAGGTACAATTACCGACACCCGATTCCGCGAGTTGATACCCAGAGCCGGTTTTTCATAACGGTAAAAATCCCTCGTCTCCTGCCACGCTCCATCGGTTGACGTCCCGAGCATTGAATCCGTCATGCTCTCTCCACGACGCCGGTAGTCATGGCAGCCGTAGCACTGGGGGGCCCAGCGGCTGTGACAGGCAGAGCATTCCATACGAGATGGACCATGTCCGGGGATACGGTGATACTTGTCGTCGCTGATAACCGGACAGAGATGATCTTTTTGATCCAGCTTACTCCTGAGAATGGTCTTGCCGCCCTCCCTCCGCAGATTCAAAAGAGGCGTCCCCCGTTGTGTGATTCCCACCTCGGTAGAGACCATATCAGGCATTTTCAATGCCCTTATCTTCCAGAGGGCTTCCTCATCCCGAGGCGTCAAAACTTTTGTCCTGGGCGGCTGCCCTGGTTCGCCGTGGCAATCGATGCAACGGATTTCGACTTGCTCCCGCATGTGCCCGTAGATATGGCCGTCCCCCATAATTTCGCTCCCCGTATGGCAATCCGTGCAGGCCAGGCCTTTCTCGAAGTGAATGTCCTCAACGAGGTGGCGTGCATCCCTCTCACCCGAAAGCTGCTGGAGATTCGGCCGGCCGGCGCTATATGGGGTCCCATAGCCGTCAGCCTCCTGCAGACCGGTAAAGGAGAGTCCTATGCGCCCCGAACGATTGTGACAGCGCAAGCACTGCTCGACCGGTATTGCTGTTGTCAATTGATGCCGGCGGGCATAACCCGGCTTGTCTTTCGGCAGTGTAGGGTCAAGTCCTTCATAAGTGGCCTTCGGGTCGTACAGGGCATGGCAGGCGGCACAACCCGACGAGTGAGCTGACGGCCCGTCCTCGCGTGCGCTCCAGATATGGCACCTTGCACAGAACTTCCTCCACTGATCATCGGCGAGCTGCCCTGAGATCGTGATGGGCTGTCCCATTTGGTCCTTGAGTGTCCCGCCCGGCACAGGGTCCATTAGGGGAATCGGCAAAAGCACGGCCTCCTCGCCTCCGCTCCTCACCGGACCTTTCACTCCAACGGATGCATAACCGGCTTCCGCAGCAGGTTGCGCATTCCATGAATACCTCAGGCTCGCTATTACTCCGCTCATTGTAGCCATAACGCCCCTTCGGACCCTGTCAACGGAGTTCTGCGACTCGAACTTCCGCCCGGCGTGACATTGCCCCCCGGGCCTCGCGCAAGTCTGATCGATGACAGCGAGGCCGGATGGATTTCGACCGCCGATGAGTCCTCGATGGGCTATCTCCTCAGTAACCCCCAATCCGTCACCGCCATGGCAGATCACACATCCGAACGAATCCACCGGATGGGACGGACTGATTTCCTCTATTCCTTCATGGCAGGTCAGACAACGCTCTATCTTTCCGGTTATCGCGGGTCTCATTTCCTTTATTCGAAGCGGCAACTGCCCAGCGGCTTCCACCCTGCTTCGCAGCTCTGCTTCGGGGAGCGTGCCCTTCAATGAGGATGCCAGGATTTTTGCACGATTTTCCAGGTACGCCCTCTGGTAGACCTTCCACTCCTGGCGCTCCTCTCGCGATATGGCGATGCAAATGAGTACGATCAGGGCCAGGCCGAGTATCGGGAAGACTACTGTCCCCAGCACGTGCCGATTCTGCCTCACGACAACTCCATCTGCATAAGCAAGTTTTCATCCGGCTTTTTCCGGATGGAGACCAGGCTAGCTGCGCGGTGATCCACCCGGACGAGTCACTGCCCGCGCAGTATCTAAAACACTTATATTATGAAGACAAAAACTGATGACTCGGCCTTTCTTCAACACTCCCCGATACTTAAAGGGACCTCCAGGGCAGATCCCTTTTCATCGGTGCGCTGAATAAGGAAAACAACAGCAATAAAAAGAAGCGATATAGTATAACCGATCGCAGCAGGAAGCAGCTTCGCTTTTAACAGCTCAGGCCCCCAGACGGCTATCGTCAGAACGCCGGCCATCGCGACCAGGGCAAAAACCACACCTTTTCGGGACCGCTTGAATCTCATCCGGGCGCCATTTTCGAATAACGTCGAGACCGTAATGACTACAATGGAGGCTATCATACCCACGAACATGGGGTGGGCGTCGAGAAGCAAATCGGGATACTTTGCGATATACCAGGCGATACCGATACACGGTCCGACAACCGCAGCGGCAAGAGCGGCCCTTCGTGAGATTGCATTCCAGAATAGGCCGATCACAATAAGCGGGAAAAGGGCCGTATCCCTCACCACGAAACCGGCTACGGTCCAGAATGCGACACCGCTGGGAATGAGTATGGCCAAACCAACCGTCAGTGCTGACAGGATAAGAACGGCAACCCTTCCAACCCTTATTAGTTCAGTCGACGAGGCATTCGGAACAAAGTAACCGTATATGTCATTTGCGGCCACCGTTGCGCCGGAAAGGATGCACGATGAGGCCCATCCCAGAGTGGTGAAATACAACCCTGTAACAACTATTGTGGACAGCACGACGGAAGGCATGCTGGAGGCTAACATCGGCATCGCCTGCACGGATTTTATCGTCGGAAAGAGGACCTTTGCAGCCATTCCGGCAATCGGGGCAAGTATTACAATAGGAATATAGCCTATTAAAACATATAAGAGTCCCTTTCTGCCGGCATTGATCGTTTCACACGACATGACAATCTGCAGCGCGGCTTGTGCAACGAAAGCGTTGACGGCGAAAGCATAAAACCACGCCGTTATGGTGGCGGGATAGGAAGGCGGCATGATATCGAAGTATCTGGGTTCGAGGTTCATTATATTATGCCATCCCGCCATTTTAATACCAACAACTGCAGCT
Organism: Syntrophobacteraceae bacterium; assembly: GCA_052143075.1. GTDB lineage: Bacteria > Desulfobacterota > Syntrophobacteria > Syntrophobacterales > Syntrophobacteraceae > SbD1. The sequence goes on from JBKQTS010000180.1 coordinate 38,670, forward strand.
ATGAGAAGAGCCAGCATCTGCACCGTCACCAGGATCTTGCCGTTATAAGAAATAGCATGCATTCCCCCGAGAAGGGTATAAACCACAAAGGAGCCCACTGTAAAAGTGGCGCTTGCCCAAAGAGGCCAACCAAGTATTGCCGAAAAGAATGCGGCAGCGCCGACAACCGAACTCACCGTAAATATAGTGAAATTAAGCGCTGTAATGATTCCGCCCAGGAGTTTAAGAACCGGAGAACCGAAGCGTTGCGCGATGAAGTTCGGCAGAGTGATCATGGCGAGCTTTCTAAACGCGCTGCCCGTTACGAGGACGATTACGATAAGCTCCACCGTTCTCACAATCCCGAACCAGGCGGAAGCAATGCCGTCCCTGTGAGCCAGTTCCACGGTTCCCGCTATGGTGTTGCCTCCCCAAAAAGCGTAGAGGGAAAAGAAAATGCTCCAGCAGTTAAACGACCTTCCGCCAACGGACATGTCTTCGTGCTTCTTTATCCTCCGTTGTGCCAGTATTCCCATGCAGGCCAGCAGGGCTATTCCAAAAACAAGAAAAGTTATTTGAATCACATGTGCTGACATGCTACGATTTTCCTTTAAGATGCCTGTGGATACTCTGGGTTGGACGTGAACTATGGAAGCTTTTATAGAGAAGGTCGAAGACGCACTGCGAAATACCAGGGGAATCCTGGACGTGGGGTGGGTTGGCGAAAAGGATGTGAAAACTGTGGACCATTACGAGAAGGAGCTCCAGGAAAGGGGACTCGGGGGCCTCGGAAGGTATTGCAATGAAGGGATCTCTTATGTCCTTTCCAGGCGCTTCATCTGTGCCGTTCTCAACAATAACGAATTCAGGCATGCCGACAAGCCTTGCCTGTCCTGGATGGTGGGTGACGTCGTTATCGGTGAAGAAATTACTGATAAAGACCATCTGGAATACCTCAAAACCTCCGGGAAGACTAAAGTCATCGGCAAAAACTTCGTTATCTACTACGATAGAATACAAGCCGCTTCCGGGCAACAGCCGGTTTTTATCTGCCGCGCCCTTGCCTTCCCTGAAATAGAGGGCATTCCTGGTGTTCGGGATGTCCTGTCCGCTTCTCCTATGGGCCTCGCCGATCTATATCTCAAAAACAAATTCGGATGGGATACCAAAGATTCCGTACTCGGAACCATTTTAATCGGGTTCAATTGCGCTGACGCCGATTCCACATCTAATGCCCTTTAATACCAAGTTGCGTTCAAAGAGCGACAAATAACCC
>JBKQTS010000181.1:0-89716 GCA_052143075.1 Syntrophobacteraceae bacterium
CCTTTGCTTGTCACCAACTGCGCGCATGCAGCTTGCCCTCCCTTTGACGAATTTGCGACACAATATCATATGGTTGGAGTGAACGCAGTATAATTTTCACGCATGCTCACGCATAATCCAGGTTTAAGCAGGTCTTTGTCAGTAAGGATATTTGCAGCGCGAAGAATATCACGGAAACTCATCCCGGATCGTTCGACAATATCCAGTAACTCGTTTTGCCCGTCGCAAAGATTCATCACCCATAGCATTGCAAGCTGTTCGGGGCCGCAGGAGGAGTAGAGGCCCCGCTTGCCAAGGTTGGGTTCGCACCTGGGGTTCATGCTCACAAAAGTTCCGTTGTTTTCCAGGGCAAACAAAATCTCCATTAATATCGATAAGGAATCTTCCAGATGTTCGGCGCCAACGAAGTCCAGGTTGTCGGCCGAGGTATGATATTCGGGATATTCGCCGAAGGGCGTTCTCGAAAGCCGTCCGACGGGAAGGTCGAACCCCGGCGAGCAGTACTGCCGCTCATCGTAGCCGTAAGGTGAAAAATCGACTATTTTGTAATCCCTACCGCAATTTTTCAAAACCCGGGCAGCCGTTCGATCTATTTCAGCGGCCCCGCGCCTGCTTTTTTTATACGTGACCGGCCCGGGGTCGCCCACGCCGGTCACAACGAGCCCGTGCTTGATGTTGGAGACCGCTTTCCCGTTCCGTGAGAGCCAGGTAATGGCCCCAATCGTTCCCGGAATGAACAAAAACCTGTAAGTGTACCTGTGCGAAAGCGCGGCAATTGTCCTGGCGGCAAACGTCAAAAGGCTTACCCCTGATAGATTGTCATTGCAAAGCGATGGGTGGCATGCATGACATGACAGCAATATTTCGCCCGCCTCATCTCCCGGAAGGCACAACTCGCCGTACGTGAGATGCCCGTCTTCGAGGGTGGAATCAATGAAAACGTCGTAGACCCCGTCCTCGAGCTTCAGGTATTCATTCTGACTGAGGCAAAAACCCCAGTCCTCCTTATAATAGCTGGTCCGGTAAGGCACCCAGTCCGGATGGTCCGCAATGGTGAAAAGATGGTCTTTGAGTTCGCTCAATGAAAATCTGCCGTTAACCGGAGTACTATAATTCACTACGTGCAGATTGGATTTTTGAAAGTCTATTACTTTTTCGCCCTTTGAGTTCTTTACATACGCATCCCTTATGTTCCACTCTTTCGGCACGACCCAATCAAACACCTCCGTTCCCGTCGGCACTTCGTGGATTTCAATGGGAACGTACTTCCCGATAATTCCCATGGTCCTTCGGAAACCATCGCCCGTGATGCTCCGGCAAATAGGATAGAGTTCGGATATGAGCGAATACATTTCCGGACCTAGCCCGTCCGTTATGGATGCGAAGTCTAAACCCATAAACAAGGTCACCTGTTATGGGAATTGTGTGAAATCAGGATAATTCCTGTCCCTCTCTGATATGACATTTATCTTGCAGGGCCAGTCGATTGCGAATCGCGGGTCGTTCCATCTAAAACCCATGGCATGTTCAGGGGAATAGAATTCCGACATCTGGTAAAAAACCTCGGTTTCATCCTCTAATGTCACAAACCCGTGAGCAAAGGATTTGGGAACAAAAAGCATCCGCCGGTTTTCCGAGGTCAGCAGGCAGCTTGCGTATTGGCCGAAGGTCGGGGATTCGGGGCGAAGGTCTACGATCACGTCATGGACGGCGCCCCTGGTGCATCGTATCAGCTTGGATTCTTCAAAAGGTTTGGCCTGATAGTGCATCCCACGCAGCGTGCCCGCTTTCAGGTTGAAAGAAATGCTGCACTGGACAAGGCCGGGGTCCAGCCCGTGGGCTTCGAACTCGCGCCGGCACCAGGACCTTGCGAAAAATCCCCGCTCGTCTTCCAGTCTCTGCATTTCAACCGTGAAGGCGCCCTTAAGTCCTGTTTCGGTAAAGATCATCACAAAACCCTCACCTCGGGTATCGGCACGATGAACTTCCCACCCCAATTTCGTATGAACGACATCTGCTCCATGATTTCCTCTTTGAAATTCCATGGCAAGATGCAAACATAATCGGGGCGAGTCTCTTTGATCTTATCCGGATGGAAAATCGGGATGTGGGTCCCGGGCAAATATTTCCCCTGCTTATAGGGATTGCGGTCGACCGTGTAGTCAATGAAGTCGGTGCGAACGCCGCAGTAATTTAAAAGCGTGTTCCCCTTGCCGGGCGCGCCGTAGCCGGCAATCGACCTGCCCTGCTCCTTCGCCTGAATCAGAAAATCCAGGAGCAGTCTCTTCGTTTTTTTTACCTTCTCGGTAAATGAAGAATAGAAACCAAGGTCGGAGATCCCGGCGGCCAGTTCTCTTTGCCTCAGCTCCGCCACCCGATCGCCGGCAGCTTTAGCTTCGTCGCCGCTGTGGCATGCATAGATCCTCAATGAACCACCATGGGTGCCAAGCTCTTCCACGTCGAATACCTTCAAGCCATGGAAGGCAAATATCTTCTCTACCGAGAAAAAGGAAAAATAGGAAAAATGCTCATGGTATATCGTGTCGAACTGGTTTTCCTCCATCAGCCTCATCAAGTGAGGGAACTCCATGGTAATGACTCCCTCCGGCTTCAGAAAGATTTTCATGCCTTTCATGAAATCGTTCAGATCGGGCACCTGCGCCAATACGTTATTGCCTATCAGTAAATCGGCCCCTTTCCCCTCAGAGATCATTTCCCGGGCCAGTTGCTCCCCAAAAAACCTGACAAGCGTAGGGACACCCTTTTCGATTGCGCTTTGGGCAACGTTTGCCGCCGGCTCGATCCCCAGGGCCGGAATTCCCCTTTCGACAAAATATTGAAGCAAGTATCCGTCATTGCTGGCAATTTCTACCACCTGGCTCTGCCCGTGCAGTTTGAAGCGCTCCACCGCCATCCCGGTATAAGACCTGGCGTGTTGCAGCCACGTTTCAGAATACGACGAAAAGTAAGCGTACTCGCTGAAGGTTGCCTCCGGGCTAACGTATTCTTCGAGTTGAACCAGGAAGCATCGTCCGCACACATATGCGTGCAGTGGATAGAACGGCTCCATTTCATTTAACTGTTCCGCTTTCAGGTAACTTTCACAGGGCGGCGACATGCCCAAATCGACAAAAGTGTGCATCAGCGGCGAACCACAAAATCTGCAATGCGGCTGACCCTGCTTAATACTTTCCTCCATTATTCCTTCTCCCAATCTTTACCAAGCCTCCATTTGAGATCATTGTCGAGCAACCCTTTCTCCAGGAGTTGCGACAACACCTTGAGCCTCATGTAGTTCGAATCGCGGAACTCGGAGTCCCTGAATCCCATTGACTCCAGTCCGTCCCTCAGATCTTCTATCGAACGCCTCAGGTCAAGTTGAGGCTGGTGATCGGGGGCCAGTTGCCTGAACAGTCCGAAGCTCACCTTGTACGATCTCTTGTCGGGTTGCGCATTCCTGTTGATGGAAACCTCGACGCCCGGAATGATGCGTGCTACCGCTTCAGCCAGGTCCTTCACCTGATAGTTCCACCCGTCTGATCCGACGTTAACGGCGAGGAAATCACCGCCGTCGGCCGGATTTCTCCGAATGGCCCATTCTATGGCCCGGGCCATATCCTTCACATTGACCAAAGGACGCCACGGGGTCCCGTCGCTAAGGATCGTAATCCGCCCGGAAGCCAGAGCCCCGGCCACAAAATCATTCAATACCAGGTCCAATCGCAATCTGTCGCTCATTCCACAGGCGGTCGAAAACCGCAGGCTCGTGACCTTGAAGGCGCTGCCCGCCATTCCACGCAAATCGCCTTCCGTCAGCACCTTGGATTTGGCATAAGCGGTGAGCGGATTGAGCGGAGAGTCTTCCGTTCTCGGTGCGTCATCCGCCGCCCCATACATGCTGCAGCTCGAGGCGAAAACGAATGCCCCGACTCCCCTGGCTTTCGATGCGGCCGCCAGATTCACACTGGCCCGATAGTTGATATCGAAGGTCGCCTGTTCGAACAGGTTTCCTATGGGATCGTTTGAGATTCCCGCCAGATGAACGACCGCATCGACGCCGTTCAGAATATCTTCGGGAAACTCTCTCATGTCGGCGAAACACTGCAGATCGACCCTGCATTCGGGAAGGATATCCGAACCGGTAATACAGTTCGCAAAATATCCGGTATCCAGCCCTATAAGGGCAGCCTCCGGGATCGTCTTCCGCAGATGCTTGACAAGAACCGGCCCCACGTAACCCATGTTTCCGGTAATCAGGATCTTAGGCATTTTTTTGTCCTCACGCTCGAATGCCGCGTTGGATGTCCCGTGAATACATAAGGACTCATTCTACGTTCAACCGACGCCGGGGAACCCGGGTGCTGCGCCTTGAAAAATGAAAAATCGGCATCAGGGGGCGGCGTTCTCACTCCCAACTCGAAACCTGATTACCCGGGCCGGATTGCCTGCGGCTATTGCAAAATCGGGAATGGGCTTTACGACCACCGATCCGACCCCGATGACGCATTTTTTCCCGACGTCCGCGGCGATGATCGCGCCGTTGCCTATCCAGCAATCCTCCCCGATAGAAACCGGGGAGAATTCCCCCGGCTGGTCTTTTATCGGGGCGTCGAGATTTTCAAACCTGTGCTGTCTCAGGCCGCTTATAATGTGCACGCCGCTTCCTATAACGCAGTTGGTCCCAATATCGGCATAGCCTATGTCGCATCCCCGGCCCAGGTATACGCCGTCTGAGATCCTCACCCGCTGGTCTGAAAACGTCGTGCCGAAACTTATGCAGCAATCATCCAGACTCAATCCGGTAGCCCATTGAAGATAAGCCCGCCGGAAAAATTCTCCCGTCAACCCCGGTATTATAGACACCCATTGAGAGACCATCCCAAACGCTTTGCGATCTCCGACAAAAATCGATTCCAGCCTGTATAAAAGATATACAGGCAAAGACAGTGCCCGCATGAATGAGAGGAGGATGTGTTTAACGGCGGTTTTCATTTTAGCAACTCGTCACCACAGGAGGTTAGTCTCCACAAGTTCAAGTTGAGATGATGCTTCCTTCCTACATATATGAGTACATGTGATAATTTGATCCACCATGCAATTTCATCCGACTGGGCGCACCTCACATCGGCAGCGGAAACCGCACCCTTCAGCAAAGGGAGATCGAGCCATAGTTACCGGAACCGTACCGGGAAAAACGCAGTCTCCAGAGGTGGAAGCGGGAATGTCAAATCTGAAGGTATCATTCGGTATTTGGGTAATCTGCTAACTCAATAGCAGTATCAAAGATGCAAAATGGCTTTACCGAAAATGAAAAGGCCCTGCTCATCAAGAACGTCGAGAAAGAGGATAAACATAACTACGACGTAAAACTTAGCTATGCATTTACGCACTTATCCCTCAGCATCTCGTGCCGAACGATTTACAGGACGTTATCCCTGTTTAGTGGGACAGCTCCCGACGATTAGCAACCTCTCTAAACGGATGCCGCAAACCAACCAGAACATCTAGGATGCTTACCTGTTTTTCAAAAAAGCAATACCATATATATGCAGACAATACTACACATGGAATAGTTATACATGGGGTAGCTAGCACAGGTGATAATATAGGAATGAGATTTCTAACAATCATAAACCATAAATCGGATAAACGTACATGGATTAGGTAAAGACTATATGAGAATAATCCAATAATACTGAGCCACCTAATCATAAATAGTCTACTATAGTATTTATCATATGGGTGCAGCACCAAGATGATAACGCCAAAAATAAATGCAAATAATTCATTCAAATTAACTGTATACATGGAAATACCTATTACCATTATCAAAATACATACCATTAATGTAATATATAAATATGATCCTAGTTGCCCAATAATATCAGATTTAATGGCCCAATAGACAGCAAGACCAATATAGAATTGGCTGAAAAACGGCAGAAATAGGCCGTATGGCACTATTGATATGGTATACGATAAATTTGCAAGTAGTGATACGGCAAATACTGTTGATAATAATATCCAGTACCTATTTTTAAGAAATAAAGATATTGATACTATGATATAAATCTGAACTGCCACAGCTATATACCAGATAGGGCCATTTAGCGGCCCGAATATCTTGGCCAGATCCCAATCAGTCGATGAGAAAACTCTAACAAGTGATACATACTGCAACCATTCCAGTGGAGTGAATTGGTAAAATTGGATAGACATTGTATGTGATTTGCAATATGATAATACTGCTGATACTATTGGAATTATAACTACTATAAATAGTAATGACCACCAATATGGTAAATATATTCTTTTTAATCGATTCCACAACCATTTATATGGTGGCTCATCAAATGCTAAAGCACGATCTAACGAAGATCCAATACAATAACCGCTAATAACAAAAAATAATACATTCCCTAAGTATCCATGTTTTATAATAAAACCAATAATATTTCCATACTGATCACGCAAATCAGATCTATCTACATTTCCTAGTATATGGAAGTAAACAATCCAGACAATTGCTATTCCTCGGCAAGCATTCAATAACATATATCGTGGTTTATCAGAAATGTTCATTAAATGTAATTCCGTAATAAAATGTCCACCAGTCGCATAAAGCACATCGTAATAAGCATTTGTCGGTATTCGAAAAGTAAAAAAAGCGACTTGGGAAATAGTTCACCAAATTTGACTTCAAAACATCAATCAAAAAGCCTGCCAAATCGAGCATAAATATTTGCTGGAGTACTCCGGCGGAATCGACTACAGGGCAAGGCTGAAACACTTTCCATCATACTGTTTAATCAGAATAATACGTCGTCCGTTTGCTATTTTCGAACCGCCGGTCGCGGCGAAGCCGGACGCCCCCCTGATTGTCCAATACATGACATTATGTGGCTTCCGCGCGGCCGCAGGGACGCTTCGTCCTGCGTAAAATCGTTGAAGCGGCCCTTGATGCTATCCACGACTTTGTTCCTGTCATACTCCCGGGCAACTGCCGCGCGCGCATTTTGACCAATTTCGACCGCGAAGCTTCTATCATTTAGAAGTCGTATACAGGCTTCGGCAAAAGATCCCGGGGAATCGCGCAAAAGTATCTCTTCCCCATCCCGCAAGTTTATTCCTTCTGCCCCTATAGTTGTGGAAACCACTGGTTTTCCGTACGCCGCAGCCTCAAGAATCTTAACGCGTGTGCCTCCGCCGGAGAGGACCGGGCAGCAGACAACCGCAACCTGTTTATACAGTTCTTCAAGGTCGTCGACGAAACCAGGAAATTCCACGCCGGCAGGACCGCCTGAAAAACTTGCAATGTGTTCGGGGTCAGGCCCCGCAATGAGCAACCTGGCATCTGGCAAAGCGGCCGCTATTATCGGCCAGATGCTGCCGACCAGGTAATCGGCAGCGATCGTGTTGGGATGATGGGACATATTACCCAGGAACAGCAAATTCGGTTTATGCGGTATTTCCTGCACGTCCGGAACATCAACCGCGTTCGGAACCACGGCAATGTTTTTGCATCCCCAGGCTTTCGAAAGATAATGCCTGTCGTGTTCCGAACAAACAAAAGTTGTGCTGGAGAGCCGGATAGCGCGCCGCTCCCATAGTCTCAGAATCGGCAACCTCAAATAATACAGGCGTTTCCCGGGGTACCATGGCGGTTGTTTAATGTAGCGGGAATAGGCGACGTGTTCAACGTCGTCCAGGTCGAAATAAATTCGCGGATGGCTCTCCCCGGAGAGCAAGACCGGTATCATACCCGTAAGCCTGTGGACGAACAAAATATCAGGCTTCCTTGACAGCATTCGACGGACCGCGCTTACCTGTTCTCTCTGGCCGATCTGCAGATAGGGGGGATGATCCAGAATGCTCAGGGCCGGACTGATGTAGTGCCGCCAGCGCCCTTTTGCAGGCTTTGGGGGCGCTTGATTGCATAGATCCAATCGCAATTGCGCGTCCCAATGTATTGAAAGCTTTTCCTCCATTTCCGCGACAAAGTGTTCATTTACAGGCAACTCCGGAGGCACGTAAAACAGCATGTCCAGCTCACCCATGTCCTTCATCGCATGGATGAACATGCCCATGCGTTGGTGCCAGCCGAGGACACTCCTGTGCAAGTCCAAAGGAAACGCCGTTGAAATGAATCCTATTTTCATCCTTTTGTGCTCTTACGCCAAGTTGCGTTCAAAGAGGTAAATCCGGCCATATCAAAATCCCCCCTGCCCCCTTTACAAAAGGGGGGTTCAATCGCCAATCCTTACCCGTATGGGCGCAATTAGGCGCTAGTCGCCTGTGCTATGTAGACAACCAAAGTCATTGCCATGATCTTCGAACCTTGTGCGCTCTTATGCTACCAAAAGCCCGAGCGGACAATTTCAAGTCTTCGATCCAGACCCTTGGGTCGGAGATGCAGCGCCGAAAACCATATTTGATCTCCCCGATTATTGCCTGCCTCCATAGAAAACGCGGTACCCCGAAGAGCATAGCAAGACCCTCCTGCGACAGCTCTCGCGAGTCATATTCACCGCTGCCGGAATAATAGTTTCGCAGATAGCGAACAGTTTGGCGTGCACGGGGTGTAAAGTGCTTCACACGCGCACCGGGCACCCACCATCCTTCGATGCCCGCATCCAGCATGGCCGTGATTACGGCTTCCTCCTCGCCCCGGATGAAACTGCCCGGCTGGGGCCCCAAAGAAGGATCGTAAGGGTAGAGCAGTTGTTCTTTCCTGCGCACGGCCCAGTTAACGCCGTAGGGTTGGATTTTTTTCGAGAAAAGGAAAGGCCGTTCTCCCAAATCTCTTATGGCATAAGCCTCTTCTATTTGTGGCAGGCACCGCTTGAGCCATTTTGGCGGCGATCCCTCGAATAACGGTTCGATCGGCCCGCCAAAGAACCCTGCATCAGGGCGCCGTTCAAGAGCTTCCCAATAAGCGGCCATCCAACCGCGATCCACAAGAACATCGTCATCGGTCCAAAGGATATACTGGCCCCTGGCGCTCCTCGATGCAGCATTCAGAGCATTCGATTTGCCGGGCCTGGGCTCGAAAACATGCCTGATCGGCAAACTTGTGGAAAATGATTTGATGACTTCTTCCGTCGAATCGGTAGAATTGTTATTAACAACCAACAGCTCCCACTCGATGCCGCTTGGAATGACAAGGTTTGTCATTTGGCCCAGGGTCTGAGCGAGCAGCGAACATCGATTATAAGTACAGATTGCTACAGTTATTTGCATTGCCGCTCCTTAATCGCGGCTATGGATATCAAAGATATTCACAAAGGCCTCTCTTATTGGACTTCCTAACTTCAAAGTGGTGCATCCTGCATCGAAGGCGGTACGCGAGCATGGGTCTATTCTTCGTTGGCTGTTGGCCGAGACGGGTTCTGCACCCCGTTGGTCAATTCAATAACTGAAAGGGAACATGTGACCACTCCATCACCGTCAGGCCTGTAACCAAACTCTTGACTTTCTCTGTCAATCACTTCAACGGTTCCCCCTACTTCGATGTGATCAAAGACATGCGGAGGATTTGCCAACCAAAAGCCGATATTGTAGGGGCCGGGCTTGAGATGAAGTTTGTCAATGCGTATCCTGATCGCATTCTCGCCCTGCTGAAGGCGCAAGCTCCTGCCTAGCGAACCGGTATCGGCATTCACAAGCTTTGTGCCAACTCGATCGTAGAAGGTCACGCAAAGATTGCCTACTGTTCGAGTCGACTCCGAGTGCAAGAGCAGATTGATCTCTACAGGCTCGTCGGAATAAAGATGGTGCTCATCAGGACAACCAACCGGAATGCACTGATATCCAACAAATTTCGCCTCACCGGAACCGTGGCGAGGGTGGTTTGTCAGAGAGGTCCATCCGTCAGCGGACGTGACTGGGGAATGCGATGACAAATAATAACCTATTGCCTCCGTTGTAAGCCCATCGAAAATTCGGTGACCCTCTTGCATCACGATGCTACGTGAACACAGCCGCTGAATTGCTCCCAGTTGATGCGAAACGAACAGAACGGTCCGCCCAAGATTCGCGACGTCCTCCATCTTCCCCAGGCACTTCTTCTGAAACTCAGCATCGCCAACAGCCAGCACCTCGTCGATGATAAGTATCTCAGGCTCCAAATGAGCAGCAACAGAGAATGCAAGGCGGACTTGCATGCCGGACGAGTAGCGTTTGATGGGGGTGTCGAGGAATCTTTCCACCCCGGAAAAGTCCACGATCTCGTCAAATTTGCCATCGATCTCACGCTTCGTCATGCCTAGAATCGTCCCGTTCATGTAGATATTTTCGCGGCCGGTGAGGTCGGGGTGAAAGCCGGTGCCGACCTCAAGCAGGCTGGAAATGCGGCCGCGGATGACCGCACGGCCCCCGGTTGGCTCGGTGATCCTGGAGAGAACTTTCAAAAGGGTCGATTTTCCTGCCCCATTGCGGCCGATGATGCCGACTGCTTCCCCCTCCTGGACTTCAAAAGAGACATCTTTGAGTGCCCATATGATGTCCTCGGTTTCGCCGTCGTGGTCAAAGGTATTCAGGCGGCGCAGGTCCCGAAAGTTTGTTAATGGAGACTTAATCCACTTGGCAGCCGCCGACATCAGCGTGTCGGGGACCTGGTCTTTCAGGCCGATGCGATAGGCTTTGGATAGATTCTCGACGGTAATTATTGCAGACATTTTCTTTCCTTAAACAGGTTTAATATTCACCACAGAGCCACAGAGTACACAGAGAGAAGAAAAGGTCATAGAATTCTCCGGCGTATGCCGTCCTTTAATGCCGGGACATTGAAGTTAATGAGCAGACCGAGCTTCCAGCCGCCCAGTTTTAAGTAGGTCAGAAGCTGTGCTTCATGAATCGGTTCGATGGACGACACCGACTTAATTTCGACTACGACGGATTGTTCGACAAGAGCATCAAGACGGTAACCGCAATCCAACCTGACCCCTTTGTACTCAACCGGCAATGGCAACTGCCTCTCAACGGCGATGCCTCGCAGCGCCAACTCTCGGCATAAACACTCTTCGTAGGCCGACTCCATCAGCCCCGGCCCCAATACCTTATGCACTTCAATCGCCGCCCCGATAATCTGTTCTGTTATATTATTTAAATTCACCTCTGTGTCCTCTGTGTCCTCTGAGCCTCTGTGGTGGATTGTCCGAATTTGCCATTCCTCACGCCACATCGGCAAAGAGGCGCTCACGGCGCCGGAAATAAAGCATCCCCACACAGGCAATTGCCGAGGCGGAAACGGCGCCAACGGCGAGGAAGCCCCAGGGCATGGCGCGGGTGCCGAGCAGGGCGGAGCGGAAGCCTTCGATTACGCCGACCATGGGGTTTAGAGCGTAGAGGAGTTGATACTGCTTCGGGATGAGGCTCGCCGGGTAAACGACCGGTGCTGCATACATAAGAAGCTGCACAAGGAAATTCATGGCATGCTTGACATCTCGGTATTGTATTGCCAAAGCGCTCAGCCACATACTAAGGCCCGAGGCGGTCAGGACCATCAGGGCGACAAAGAGCGGCAGAAGTATCGTGTACCAGGTGGGGATGATTTGGTACCAGGCCATCAGAGCTGCCAGGATGACAAGGCCTATGCAGAAATCCAAAAGCCTCGCCGCCACGGCGGACATTGGCATGAGCATTCTTGGGAAATAGATCTTCGTGAGCATGTTGACGTTGGATACAAGGCAGTTAACACCGTCGGTCAAGGCATTGGAAAAGTAGGTCCAGAGGACCAGAGCACTGAGATTAAAAACCGCGTATGGGACACCATCGGACGGGACATCGGCAAGACGTCCAAAAATGATCGTAAAGACGAGCATCGAACAGACGGGCTGAATGACTGCCCAGCCAATGCCAACGGCGCTCTGCGCGTAGCGGACCCTGATTTCCCGCCAGACCAGGAACCGGAACAGGTCCCGGTACTCATGCAGTTCCTTCCAATCGATCAAGCGCCAGCCGGAACGCGGCTCGATGACCGTAACAGGGGGCCCGGACGGCAACAGTCGCGCGTCAAGTGCCGCTTTGCATGTTCTGGACACGCTGCTCACCATTGATTCGGTGGAATTATTCATGTGCCAAATAACCTCGTTATCTTTCTACAAACAATTGTGCTGATTTCGCGTCCCGGGAAAAATCGTTCAATTATCCACACTAACGGAGTTGACAAGGTGCTGCGGCGATCGCTTTGCTTTGGACAGTGCTTGTCTGAACCACTCAAGGACCCGCATGAGATAAGGCATTCCTTTGTCTCCCAGCAGAGAATATGCCAGAATGTGTTTAAAGACACTAAATCGTTTCGCGAGGCGGTAGCTGATCTGAAAATATTTGTGCGCTTCTCCGTAACGCTCCATATCGGACAGTAAATACGCTATGATCAAGTATGCGCCGGATAGGGCTTCCAGTACAAAACGGTACTCACTGTACGTCTTGCAGTATATAAGCCGTTTTTCCTTGTGGGCGGTGCTCCTTTTGTTCTTTTCGCAGCTCATTGGGAGAGTGTCGCTGGCAATGCATACAGTATTAGTGGCATGAATGTGATAGAGCGTATGCAGATTATCTATGTAGACCGGTTTTGCGCCGGCGAAGAGAAGTTCACTCACATAATCAAGATCGGCGCCGAATCGGAGTCTTATATCAAAGTAGAACATGCCCTGAAGGCGATCCCGGTTTATAACGAGGCTGGAAGTATGGAAAGCTATACGTTCCATTATTATATTGTGCAACATCACATCGGGATTTATCAGAAAGTATTTACTATCACTATCATTAATTACCGTATCGGCGATATCTTTGACAAAGTCTCTACGGGAATATATTATATCTTCATTCTCAGGACTATTGTTAAACTCATCCCGCAATTCGTATTTGGCAAAAGCTATCGCAGTATCCGGGAAAAGCCGGAACGCGTTGCAGCACTCTTCAATATGGACCGGCGTCCAGGCATCGTCGGCATCCAAAAAAGCGACGATTCCATACCGCGTTTTGGCCAGCCCTGTGTTTCGGGCTGCCGACTCTCCCTGGTTCACCTGCCTGATACAAGTCAGGTTAGGCATCACATTGCAAAGATCGTTTAATAAGGCATCGGTATTATCAGTCGACCCATCATCGACAATAACGATCTCATCTACAGGGTGAGTTTGAGATTGGATAGAGGCCAGGCAGCGCTCCAGAAAGTGTGCATTATTATATGTCGGAACTACTACGGAAATTCCTGAATCATATGTGGTGAATTGCATATGTGTGGGCCTCCGTTTTAGGGAATTTAGGAATTTAGGAATTGGGGAATTTAGGGATTTAGGAATTTAGGAATTTAGGAATTATCAGTTCCCCAATTTAAGGATTCCTGGATTCAATTCCGCTCCCCCTGGAGCTGTAGTCCCTCAAGTATTTCCTAAAGCCCTTGATTTGCTTCCGGCATTCGCAGGCAAGGTCATACACTTTGCTGAACTGATCCTGACTGATGTATTTATTGTCCAAAGCACGATAGAGTTGGGACTGAACTTCGCCACACGAGCGATGGGAATAACCTAGAAAACGGATGCACTCACGAGCGGACCCGTCATCAAATCCTTCTGCTATATTATCCATCACCGATCCCGCAGCTCTCCAGATCTGATCCCTGAGTGTGTAGTCCCTTTTGAACCCAGACTCTCCGATTATCTGAGAGATTGCGCGGCAAAGGTCCCTTGCCTTCTGCCAGCATGGCAGCTCTTCAAAGCTCTTGTAATTCACAATCCTTTAATGCCTTGGTTTAGGGATTCAGGGATTTAGGGATTTAGGAATTCAGGAATTAATCAGGCTTTGCGGTTCAAAACCTTTTCTGGAGGATTTGGGAACCACCCCTGCAGTTTAATCCATACACTACGCCCCCCGCGCCGCAAAGGGCGCGGAGAGTTAGCAGTGAACAGTGAAATTCCCACTGTTCACTGCTTTTTCTTCTCACGGGCTCTGTCAGTTTGGCAGAAACGGAGCGGCCGGTGGCGGAATCAGACTAAAGGTGGCGGTAACCGTACAGCTCTCCGTTATCGGGCTGGTCGTAAAAGTGTTGGCTGAAAGGGCGCCGCCGCAAGTTCCCCCAACAGAGACCGAGTAACCGGCGTTGGGCGTAACCGTGAACTGCTGAGTGCCCCCGCTGCTTACCTGAATCGATCCTGACGGGCTGATGCCACCGTGGGAGCCTGCGGATGCCGTTATTGTGTACTGTGTGGCTGCGGGCGGAGTTACGGGTGGAGTTATCTGATACACCTCAACGATCGGTAAAGCAGTGGACCACTGGCCCCCATTGAGCGATATATAAAGCTTGCCGCTTACAGGATCATATGTTCCGCCGGTTACGTAGCCGCTCTGCGCCTGGTTGGCTGCGGCGTTGAAAGGATCGTTGAGTTGCCACGTAGCATAAGGATACAGGTCCCAGGGGTTGACGTAGCCGAGTTTCACGGCGGTAAGATTATTCCTCGTCGTATTGCCGGTATACCCGGATGCCGTTGACGGCATACTGGCAACGTTATTCCCTGAGGTGTTGCTTCCATCAGGGTTTCCAACGTCGTACGCCCACACGTAGCTCACGATGGGCCATGCTGAATTCCCATGTCCGCCTGGATCTACAGCCAAACCAACAGGATTATAGCAGCAGTCCCAAGTACCCCTGGAATAGCCGCCGCAAGTGGAGTTCCCGGACCCGCAGGCCGGAATTCCGGAACCGCTGGGAGGGCTGGCCATACATACTTCACTGCAATTAGTTGTGAATTCTCCATAACAGTTTATGCCGGAAGTCGCCATAGACGGACACGCAAGCCCGGGCCCACCAAGCGCATGAGTTCCAACCACCAGCACGCTTTGGCTGTTGGGAGGAAATGCTATGGCAGCGTTCCCGTCAGACTCCGAGGTGTATTGGTTTATTACAGAACCCCACGCCCCGAGAGTCTGGTGATTTTCCGGGTAGCTGACCAGCACATTGGCATTAACGGAAGAAGGGAAGGTGTTCGGCGCCGCAAAATTGGCCGGGTTGAAAGCAGTAAGAGCAGGGCCGTCTGAAGTCCGAGCAACGTTGGCAATCCCGTGAGGGTTGGCCCCGACGAGCATCGTTCCGCCGAGCTGAGACTGGTATGCCGACGGGATTGAAGCGAGGGCCCCACTGGTGAGGTCGCCGGTGTTGCCGGGAAATTTGCTGCCGATGTTCAGGCCGTACATCCCTGAAAAGGTAGAACCGGATAGAGGGGATGCCGTCGTGTCGGTATGCGTGAATAAGGGCAGAACGCTGAAGCCGGCCCCCTCAGCTCCGGAAGCCTCCTCCAGATTGTCATAAAAGCAGAAGCTGGTGCCATATATTGTTCCCGAGCCGTTAACATACAGGCCGCCTATACCCCACCCGTTCTGGCAGTTGCCGCTCTCGTTCGCCCCGCCGCTGCCAACGTCCATGTAATTGCCCTGGGATATGTCCCAAAGGTACGGGCTGCTGCTGTTTGGCGACACGAAGCCGGCTGTGCTGGAAGAGGTGAAGCCCAAGGTGCTGCTGCCGGTGTAGAGATTCGCGTTGTTTGGTATTGAAATTTCCGCCGTGTAAAGACCGTTGGTGTTTTGTCCTGACAATCCTTCTATAAGCAACGAACCGGCGCCACCGTTGCCATTGGGGTTGAACCCTATGGCCTGCCCACCATAGTAAGTCTCAGCAACACCCCACGATCCGGTACTTGGAACCAGGAACGCCCCGAGGTACGTTACGTTGCTGGACTGGATGAGGGAACCTGAAGCCTGCTGCTGACTAAATGCAGCAGTTACGGTGCAATTAGCCGTTATGGCATTAGTCGTATAAGTTGTGCCTGCCAAAGAGCCGCCGCAGGTACCTCCTACCGAGGCGGTGTATCCGGAATTCGGCGTAACGGTAAATGTTTCAGTACCGCCGCTGGTTACCTGAACCGATGCGGATGGACTGATAGTGCCATTTGAACCTGCGCCGGGTGTGACTGTATACTGAGTAACCGTTGGCGTGGTAAAGCTTGCCGCGATCGTGTGGTTGGCTGTGACACCGGAAAACGTATAGCCGGTGACTGCGCCGACCGAGGCCCCGTCAACCAGCACAGATGATATTTGACAGTTAGCAGCCGGAGCGATCGTAAAGGCCTGGCTTCCGCCGTAGCTCACCGTTACGGTGGAGGAAGGGGAAATCGTCCCGTTGGCACCGAAAGTGGGCGTGATTGTATAAGTGATCGGGGCAAATGTGGCAGAGATGGTGTGGTTCGCCGTGACATCGGAAAACGTATAGCCGGTGACTGCGCCGACCGAGGTCCCGTCAACCAGCACGGATGATACTTGACAGTTAGCAGCCGGAGTGATCGTAAAGGCTTGGCTTCCCCCGTAGCTCACCGTTACGGTGGAGGAAGGGGAAATCGTCCCGTTGCTCCCGCCGGTGGGTGTGATGGTATAAGTGATTGGCGCAAACGTCGCAGAGATGGTGTGGTTCGCCGTGACATCGGAAAACGTGTAGCTCCCCGTCGCGCCAATCGACACGCCGTCAATCAGGACGGATGTCACCTGGCACCCCGTGTTCGGAGTTATGGTAAACGTTTCATTTTTCCCATAACTAACTGTCTGACCGGTGGAAGGTGAAATGGAGCCGTAGCTCCCGGCAGACGGCGTTATCGTGTAAGAGCCCGCGGCAAAGCTTGCGGTGACGCTGCAATTGGCCGTAACCGAGCCGGTGGTATATGTGTTGCCGGACAGCGAGCCGATCGAGGCGCCGCCCGAGCCACAGGTGTCGGTAACGCCCGCAATCGTATAGCCGGCGCCAGGCGACACAGTGAAAGAAGCGGTGCTGCCTGAACTCACAGTCTGCGCTGTACTTGGGCTGATTGAGCCGTAACCATTTTCCCCAGTAGTAATACCAGGTGTTACGGTGTAGGTCGTCACGTTTTGAGGGGTTGCAGGATCGTTCACATGGTAGACGTAAACCTCGTTATTAGCCCACGTTCCGTCTCCATTGGATGCTCCAGTAATTCCTACATAAAGATTCTGCCCAACCGGGTCATACGTCACACCGAAAGTGTAGCCATAAGTGGTTGCTCCGCCACAGCCGCTGTACATCCCACCTACGATATACCAATCAGAGTAAGTGCCGGACCCACCGGTTTGCGCTCCCCCGAACGCTCCATCACCCACGTTTACCGTCATGGAAGTGCCCGAGTATGCGGTGATGGTCCCCTGCATGTAGTTGGCGCCGTTAGACGCCTCGAAAATGGTAATCGGCATACCTACTGTGAATGCAAGCCCGGTCGGATTTGTGCTCGCATTGAAGGGCGATTTGCTAACTGTAAAGGTTTGACTCGTGTAGCCAATAGTCATGGAAGTAGACGAAGTGGCGACATAATTGGTAGGACCGGCCCCTTGAGCCGGGTAGACGATGCCAGGAAATCTAACTTCGGACCAAGTGGGCTGGATCGAACCTACCGACGCTCCCCCTCCCCCTTTCGAGGTAGGCACCGTGCTGGCGAGTTGACTTCTGGAATAGATCAACCAGGCATGTTGGATACCATCATCGTATGCAGCGGAATGTAGATATCTATTCCTGCCAACAGCGAAGTTGCCGAGGAAGAGCAACCCCTCTTTATTGGCGGTCTGTATCCACACGCCACCCTGGTTTATAAAATCCGAGTTCCAATAGGAGTTACCCGGAAGCTTGCCGTGTGAGGCCGAGTCGATTGTTATTGAGCTGCCGACAGTAAGATATTGCGACCACGAACTACTATTTACGGAGTAACCGGTCCAGTATGCAGTGTCCTTTCCTGTATTGTAGGGACAAGCAGTATATGTCGAGGGATTTCCGGCACAGTCTACCTGATTCATGTCGTAGTCATCAAGAACCGTATCCGGCCGATAGCTGCGGGTTGAGCCCCCGAAAGGATAATTGATAAGGAGGGTATTGCTAAGGCAGCCACCGCCTGAGCATGCAAGAGAGTTATTATTACCTGACCCGGCAGTGGGGGGGGAGAAGGCAGCAAGTGACGGCCCCATGCTGACCGGTCCGGCTGTCCATGCCGATTGATCTCCGCCGAAGCCTATCCCAAGAGACCCCACTCCATATTGAGATTGAAAGTCGGCAGGAATCCCAAGTATGCCCATGTTAACAGCTTTATTACTCACTCCGCTAATGCCGTATGACACGTCGGACGTACAGGCACCCGTTGAGTCATTCAGAGTGACAAAACTGAAGACGTTTCTATTGGTATAGTTGCCACCTTGGTCGTATCGACCAGCGATTGTATAGTAAAGACGCGATGAACTGCTGTCCCAATACAAACCACTTAGCATTGTTCCACCAGCCAAGTTGTTGTTTTGCCATACCTGCTGCGGAAAGCAATTGCTGCCATTGGT
This sequence comes from Syntrophobacteraceae bacterium, assembly GCA_052143075.1. GTDB lineage: Bacteria > Desulfobacterota > Syntrophobacteria > Syntrophobacterales > Syntrophobacteraceae > SbD1. The sequence goes on from JBKQTS010000181.1 coordinate 18,370, forward strand.
TGAGTCCCAATTCTTATAAACGGTGGCCGTCGGACCAGGGAAGGAAGTTGATGGAGTTGGAATCACCACTTCATATAAGGCCGAATTAAATGTGCCACCTCCATACTCAGCCGTAGTAAGCAGATGGGGTGTTCCGTTGTAGTTTCGAAACGCCAATCCCCAACCTCCACCAGTGTTGTAGGATCCTCCGGGCAGACTCCCCGGCATCTGGAATGAGCCGACATAGGTCAGATCGGTTGACGGATTAAGCGTTGCGCGTTGGGAGGCGGCTTGGGTAATTGCCTCCGAAGAACAAAACGATACCCCCAAGATCAGTATGATAAATAACCTTAACGTTAGCGCCGGTACACGGGTGCAAACATGCACGACAATTTTCTGACTCATGTTATTTCTCTCCTTCGTTCGCTACTAATAATCTTTCTCGTTTTCAAGCTGGCTGACCTGGAACCAGTGCATCTTGTGTGCCAACTTGCCGGCAGTGAATCGAATGAGGGAAAATGGCAGCAATTTGCCCATTGTTAGAGGATTCAATCCGCGTTGGGTTGAGCCGTTTTAGTCTCGAATTACCATTTGGGAATTGATGGGACATTCAGACCGGCGGTATCGGCAGCGGCCTGCCTCGGCCGAACCGCATCATCGCATGCACGAGCACCGCCAGGTACTATAGGAAACGACCTTGAAAAGTTGACGTCACTCCGGCGCGAACAGCCGCTACTGGCTTCGCCGGCATGACGACTTACTTACGCCGTTTACTATAGGAGAACCCAGTTTCCAACCCCAGCCAAAGAGGTCTTTGAGGAGCGTAGCGAGGGGATCGAGCCTAGTTTCCGTCCGGAAAGGGTCCTTTTCCCCCCTGGCGGCGGCAATCTTCGGGATTTCTTGTGCGGCGTACCCATGTACGCCTCCGCGCAACCCCTTGATTTCCTTGCCAGGACGAAAAACGCCTCCTTTCCGAATCGAAAACCGCTAGTGTTTGATCCGGGGTTTCCGGATGGACACGAGTCTAGGAAATTCTGTAAGTCGCATTTGCGATATTCGCGAGTTCCGGGATTTCCGCAGTGCTGGATGAAGCATCTTTGTCGAGAACTGACGAAGGCAACTGCAACCCGATAAGAATCAGCAAATAGGGCAGCTCGAAGGTCTCCAGAGAAAGGAATGCAGCACCAACACAAAATACTGCCAGGGCGGATTCAATGCCGCATGCCAGGTTATAAGCCAATATGCAGTCCTTCGACGTTGAGCCCCGATATTGCTTCTGAAAACGTCTCATTGATCGCCAGGTTAAAAAAAAGGCAGCCATTAAAAATCCCGCAGCCGGCAACCCGCTATCGGCGGCAATCTGTAAATATAGACTGTGAATGGTCCTGCCTTCCACGTCCGCGCCATATTCATGAGACAGAAGATTTGCATTCCGAACTCCAACTCCGAAAACAGGGTAATCCATTGCGATTTTGAGAGCGGCTTCCCAACTTTCAAATCGTGACTGTGCACTTCCGTCCTGCTGGTATTCCTGGACGGTGAAAAAGCGGTCGCGTATCTCTTTTCCTGCAAGAAAGGGCAGCATCATCACAAGACAAGCCAGGGCCGCTATCGCTAATTTCCTGTTAGCCTTCGTGCTCCTCATCAGGAACAACGGAGCAGCAACAAGCAATGAAACCATTGCGCCCCGGGAAAAACTCATCAACACCGCATGAATCATGACGGGGACCAATGCCAGGAAGAGCCACCGCCACCATCGCGTATATCCCTGCCACAAAAAGTACGCCATGGGGACCCCCATCGCGATCATGAGTCCTGCTCCATTATTATCCAGTCCACCATAGCCGTTAAAGTAAATATCCGATCGGGCGCTGAAAAAGTAGAGAAAGTTCATTTCATAGGCAATATATCCAATGGAAATAACCGCAATCAGATAAAGCGCTTTCACCTGAGAGAATTCGCTGAGTATTCGGATAGTAAAGAAAAACATCACAAATATTTTCAAATATTCAATACAAGGTTGAAATGCTACATCATGATCGTTTGCAAAAAGGTACGACAATGTAACCCATATGCCAAACAGCAGCATGGCTGTAGCGCCGGGCTTGAGCCAACCGGAGCGCGAGCCTTTTTGTGGCCAGAAAAACGATGCCACAATAGCGGCGACGGCCACGTAAAATGACCATTGTATACCAGGTGGCAATGTCCACAGCCACAAGTACTGCGGGCGAAGAACCGCGAAAAGATAATAGATGGCAATGCCGTAGAATGGGCCCTTGATAAAAGACCCTAATGTTCCCACGAGCGACAAGACCGACAGTAGGACAGTCTGAATCATCTTATTCTCCGCGTGAAGTCGACGAACGAATCGGCAGCCTTGCGCCAGGAATGATTCCCTACAACGTAACCTCGAGCTGAACGGCCTAATTGCCGCCGGATTTCCCCGTTGGACCACAGCAGCTTTATTGCATGAACCCACTCTTCTTTGTCGCGTGCAATAATCCAGGGTTCAGATGGCTCATTTCCTGTCTGAAGCCCGGATGCAGCAGTTTGGCTGGCAACAATAGCTTTCTCCATTGCGCAGGCTTCGAGAAGCTTGTTTTTAATTCCTCCACCGGTCCGGACGGGCATGACCACTACCTGCGAATTCCACGCAAAAGGTCTAATGTCATCGACTTCACCGGTCACTTTTACGTTGCGGATCAGTCCAAGTTCTTTTATAGCCGATGTTGGATTGGCCCCGACTATAGTCATCACGGCATCGGGAAAATCGTTCAGGAGCAACGGCCAGATTTGACGGCAAAACCATATCATTGCGTCAACGTTGGGTTCAAAATCCATCCTGCCCCAAAAACATATTGAAGGATTTCCTGATTCGTCTTCATGTCCAGGGCAAAAACAATCGGCATCAACGCCATTCGGAATCAGAGACACTTCTTGAAAACCACCAAAGTATCGTAATGCTTTTTGGTCCTTCTTTGAAACAGCAATAGCTCCCCCGACCCGAAAAGAAAGACTTCTTTCGTAGCAAAGGCACAATACGGCAGTTCTAAGCGATTGCATACGCTTGCCAAGAGGACCCTTCCCGGCGAGTGTTAAATGGTGCAACACCCAGTCATCGGCAGCATACCACACCGCAGGGACATTACGAATCAATGCGGCCAGTGGAAGTGCCTGCTGCCCAACCATAACAACCATATCGGGTTTGAAACCGTGTATCATCACATCAATAGACGAAGGGACCCATGAAGGGATTCCCCAAAAACGCATCCATCGCTCTGCAGTCCATCGGTAAACAGATCTTGTTTCTGTTCCGGAGGCAAGGGCGCCGTCCTCGCAAAGCCTGGAGACAGACCACCCGATATGTTTATGAACCGGAAAGCTGCTAATATCACCATATGCCGCCAGGTGGACGTCGTGCCCCAGGGAGACCAAACCCTGAATCATGTTGTACGTATGGAGCTGCTGGCCCCCTCGAATAGGCCAGGGAGCATCGTACAGGCAGAATAGAAATCTCATGAGTCCACTTTCACAGGGAATTCAGCAGTTATGCAGGTTCATCCGGACCGTGTACTGAAAGTTCTGCAAATACATAATCCGGAAAAGCGTGGGGAGCCGTGCCCCCCACACCCCCTTCCGCCGCTACGCGGCTTCACTGTGGCGCTGCGGTGGCGGCCTCCGGCCAACCACCGCGAGCGCCTAGCGCTCGGCCGTGCGCGACTGCGCGCGCGCCTGGCGGAGCCTGGAGATCGACGGGGAAACTTTCCCCCGCTCTTTTGAGCTTTCGCAATTTGCAGAATTTTGCGCTTACAATCCATTAGGCCCCTTCGGGGCAAAAATCCAAACCAAAGGTGTTCGTTAGCCGCATGAGCCCTGATTTGTCAACTTTTCAACAACTCCGATATAGCGCTCGGCGGTCGCCTGCCATGTGAAGGCCGCCAGCCTGTCCCGCCCCAGTTCGCACAGCCGGGTTCGAAGCGCGCTGTCTTTCATCAATCCTTCCAAGCCTTCGGCGATGCCGGCGGCATTGGCGGGATCGACCAATACCGCAGCAGGACCTGCCACTTCGGGCAGACTGGTTCTGTTGCCTGCGATTACGGCAGTATCGGTTGCCCAAGCGTCGAGGACGGGCAATCCGAAGCCCTCACTGAGACTTGCAAAAAGCAGTACATCGGCCCCACTCATAAGTGCAGGAAGGTGATCTTCCGGCGCAAACCCATGGAGATGTACCTGGGAATCAAGGCCCTGCAGGCCGACTAACTCGTTGAAGCGCTTCAAGGTTTGCTCGCTCAGACCGATCACCAGTAACTGCCAGGTTTGCCGCACCTTCGCATCCACCAGCGACCAGGCCCTCAAGGTGAGATCGGTGTTTTTCCTGGGCGCATCCGCACCAAAATGTATAGCATACGGAGGGCGGATTCCGTAGCATTCAAGGACCTTGCTGTACGATTCCTCGTGAACCTTATGCATTTTGCTGTCGGGGGCCCATTCATTAACGAAAACATTTTGCGGATCGGCGCCAAACTCTTTAATCAGCCTGCTTCTGGTATAATGCGATGGGGTCAAGATTCCGGATGCTCTTCTGCACGCCCGCTTTACGCTCTTTCTAAAATAGCGGACTTGCCTGGGATGAAAGTAGTCGTCACCATCCAGAGGGATCAAATCGTGGATAGTCACCACGGTCGGAACAGGCATCCAGGCAGGGCAAGTGTTAGCAGGACAGTGCAATAGATCGAGCCGGTCGCGAAGCGCCCGATACGGCAACATGAATTGTTCCCATGTATTAAGGCGGTGCCCGCGTATACTCGCAGCTTTCCTTATTACTCCCGGTTTATTCAATAAATCAGGCGTGGGCACGTTGCTCTGATCGCCTTCGTGATATAAAGTTACGGTCCATTCAGGTCTGAGCGTTACAACGCGGCCATACAAGTCGACCAGGTTCTTTCCCGTCCCTCGCGGATTTGGGGCAAAAATCGTACGAGCGTCAACTCCAATTTTAATATGCCTCTTGGATTTCACCCCAGCAGGTCCTGTATGTCTCTCAAAACCTCGTCCACTGTGATGTTGTCCATACATGTCGGCCTTACATCACAGTCGGGGAGGTAACAGCAGGTGCACGGCATTTCAGGTGTAATTTTCGAGCCGGACCCGTAAATTTCGATCTCACTGGCGGACGTTGGGCCAAACAACACGACAACTTTCTTCCGGAGTGCTATCCCGATATGCATAGCCAACGTATCACCGGTGACAAGCAGATCGCACAGGCCGACCAAAGCGCCAAAGTGCCTCAGATCGTTGTCACATCCAGTGTCGATGACCCCCTTTGAGACTTTGAGCAGCTCACGGTTTCTTTCGACTTCTTCCGGTCCGCCATAGAGCAAGACAGCCGAATCAGGATATGAAGACCTTAGCCTCAGGATCAACTGCCTATACCCTTCCAGAGTCCATTTCTTGAAGCGCCAACGCCTCCCCGCACCGGTATTTAAGCCAATGATCGGCCTGTTGTTTATGAACCCCTTTTTCCCGGCAAAGTCGGCGGCGAATATTTGTTCGTCATCGTCAATGATAAAGACAGGGAGCCCGGGTCTACCTTTAAGCCCGCAAATCTTCATCATGATATCCTGGTATGTATCCCGGTTCATTTTTTTCAAGTCATCCCAAATACCCATCTGAAACCATACATCCGCTTCAGGATGCAGAGGCTCGGAGAAACCACGGGAATTCCATTGAAACCCAAGCTTCTTCGTCGAACGGGCAATGCTCATCAGCCGGCTGCTCGATGGAGCGGCGTCGAGATTGATCGCAAGGTCAAATTCTTCGGTCATGAGAAGAAGCTGGGCCTCAGGTCCATACTCTACCACCTGATGAACATAATTATTGTTCTTGAACAGAGGGAGCCCATCGCTCTTTGAAATCCAGGTAATATACGAACCGGGGTAAGCCTGAACGAGGGCGGGCAGGATGCCCGTTGTTCTCAATACGTCGCCCACTGCGTCCAGTTTGATGATTAGAATCTTCGTTGCCTTCGGTGTGTAGTGTGGACATCCATCACATAATACTTTTTCTTTTTTATGGAAGACGCACGGCTTATCGTTCCCGAAATATACACAATCGGTTCTTGTCAATCTTGTAGTAACTAGCTCCATTAATAATCTCTTTCTTTTGATCACATTATTACGACTTTTGCGATCAGTTGCTTTAGTCTTCTTAGCCTGCCAATATTCTGCTGACCAAAAAAGGTAGCGAAGAAATAAACCATATCCATTAGTCGAGGACCTTCCAGCAAGCTTTTACCATACCAGTGCCGTGCTTCACACAAACGACCTTCCGAGAAAAGAAAGTTAGCCAGCGAGCTGAATGATTTCCTTCGGTGTCGCTTTATATATGCGTATGTATTGTCATGAATGTCTCCGCTCTCCAACTTCTTTAATAGCTCGATGGACCCAATGAGCGATTTCTCCGGATTCCTGGAAAGGCTATCTGATGTAATTCGGTATTCAAAGAGCGTAGAATCGACATACGCTATAGAACCAGAGCTATTTACCCTGGTTGCCAGATCTATATCCTCGGAGATTCGAATGTTCTCATCAAAACCACCGATTTGTTCAAAGAATGATCTCTTAATCATAATCGACGAAGTCACAGCTATGCCAGAGGATATTTCATCCAGCTCCATGCCACCGTTGATCAGATTAATTCCGCCTTGCATTGTGAACCAGGGCGCTCTCTGGACAACTCCTTTCCTGTCCTGGAATCGTCCGATACGTTGGCCAGCCTCATTGAAAATGATACCATCGCAAAAAACCAGGTCGAGGTGAGGGTATTTTTCGAAAACCGCCAGTTGGGTCTCCAATTTTTCCGGCTTCCATAGGTCATCATCGTCGAGGAATGCAACGTAGCGACCACCCGCATGTCTGACCCCATAATTGCGTGCCGCCCCGCTGCCTAGGCCCGGCAGGCTGTATAGAGCGACCTGACTGGCCCATGACTCATCCTTTAGGTTAGAATAACCGATAATTTCGTCATCTTCGACGATTATAATTTCATCTGGCTTCAGCGTTTGCCGCAGAACAGAGTCCACAGCCTGGCGAAGTAGACTTACTCTTCTATGAGTTGGTATTATGACAGACACAAGTGTGTGCATTTTTGCAGACCCTCGCGGCACCATGGGTTGAACATAGACCTATGGCTGTTCTTGGAGGAATATCAGGAAAATCGCCGTGTTTGGTGGTAACCCCTGATGGCAGGCAGTCTGAGTGAAGGCCGTTGAATCAGTCCGAAATGTACCGATTTTCAATTGACCTCTGTACCGATAACTGCCTCGCCCGCCAGCAGCTTAATAACCACCCCGGTGGTGCTGTACCCCCCCAGTATCGGAACCAGGACCACCTTGCCGCCATATCCCTCGACCACTTCCCTGCCAACTACATCCTCAATCCGGTAATCGGCGCCTTTCACCAGGATGTCGGGCCTTAGGGCCTCGATGAGGGCGAGCGGGGTGTCCTCTTCAAAAAGAACAACCAGGTCGACACATGCCAACGCCCCAACGAGGGCGGCCCTGTCAAGCTCGGACAAAATAGGGCGTGACGGCCCTTTGAGGCGGCGAATCGAAGCATCGGCGTTCAGTCCGACTATCAGCCGGTCCCCCAGGCTTCTGGCTTTCTGTAGCAGGCCGATATGACCTGGGTGCAGCAGATCGAAGCATCCATTAGTGAATACGATTCGCGCTCCGGTTGCCTTCCAGGATTGCACAAGAATCCTTGCAGCATCGACACCGGCGACTTTGCCGAGTGAACCCCCATCAGCGCCCAGCCCATCAAATTTTGCAGCGGCCCTGAGCTCTGCGATGGATACCGGTTGCGTTCCGAGCTTTCCAACGACTATTCCGGCAGCAAGATTGGCCAGCCGGGCGGCATCCTCCAGAGGTAAGCCGGAGGCTATGCCGGCAGCAGTAGTCGAAATAACCGTATCGCCGGCGCCGGAAACATCATAGACTTCTTTGGCTTTAGCGCCGATGAACAGCGGTGGTTTGTCTTCTCCAATCAGGCACATTCCCCTGGCGCCGAGGGTTATCAGCAACCACTCTAGATCGTAGCGCTTCCTGACATTCTGCGCGGCCTCTACGAATTCACTATCCGGGCCCTGACTTACAAGCCCGGCTGCTTCTGAAAACTCCGCCGCATTAGGAGTCACGCATGTAGCCCCGCTGTAGCGCTCCCAGTCCCGCCCTTTGGGGTCCACAAGGACCGGAATACCGCATTTCCGCCCTATTTTGACAGCCTTTTGTACGACCCGTGCCGAAGACAGGGTCCCTTTGCCGTAGTCGGAAAGGATCACAGCCCGGCATCGAGGGATCATCTCTTTCATCAATGACATCAGATTGTTCTCTGTTGCCGAGCTCAAGGACCCGGCCTCTTCATCATCGATCCTTAACAACTGTTGCCCGTGGGCCATAATTCGCGTTTTGGTGGTCGTGGGCCGCTCCCCGGCGATGATCAAATGAGCTTCGATGCCCGAATTTTCAGCCAGGCGCATGATCTTCTCACCATGAGCATCACTCCCGCGAACCCCGACAAGCATCACGGGACATTCCAAGCCAGCCAGATTGGCCGCGACGTTTCCAGCCCCCCCCAATACTTCGGAGCGTTCCCGGACACGCACGATCTGTACCGGGGCCTCGGGGGAGATACGGTTGACTTCACCCCATATATACTCATCAAGCATCACGTCGCCGATAACGAGCACACTGCCTGACCCTAGCCTATCAATTCCATAGCCTGACGCCATTTAACGTTCTCCAGTAACTATAGGAAACGACCCTGAAAAGTTGACGTCACTCCAGCGCAGGCAGGAATCCGGAACTTGCTTCCGGTGGAGTGCGCCCGGGCTTGATGCTTCAGACGGAGGCCTTTTTGGAAGAATCAGCAACTCTAGACGCTGGTGGGCGCCTCGCGAAATTCGCCCCAATGTGCCCAGTCAGATCGTGCGCGAGCATATGCCTTCGCCGCAGTCAACCGTTTCCAATTAATCTTCGGATTTTGATGGCGATGTATCTTTTTGCACAGCTTAAACAAAATCTGAGAGTGGGGTACTCTCGTAGCGCTTTGATTTCCTCACAATATTCCTTGATTTTCTCTTCGTAGTTTTTAGGATGGACGATATTCAATACCTGTCTTTCTAGCGATCTTAGCAGTTCGCTATTAATCGTATCATTATTCCCCCGCTGGAAAAGAAAAATATTCTGCCTGTACCACCATTCTACAGAATCATTCGTCCAAAGAGCAGGTCTTAACACATCATAGCATTCGTAATTATTAGATTTGAATAAATCTACCCAATATGATTGCCACTGTTCATTAATATGATTTACTCCACCTTGACCTTTAATTGCAGCACTAAACAAAATTATATTGGATGCGCTGCAAAGAACATCGACAAAAGCCTTAGCATTTCTTTCCGTGATATGTTCGGCAACTTCGACAGAAATACACAAATTATATTTTTCGTCTATTCTCGGCATCGCCACATCAAAGTTCGCAACACTAAAATCTATATTCTTACTTAATAGTTCCTCTTTCTTAATCCAGCTTCCGTCAAAGCCTTTTAACTTGCCACTTCCCAAAGACTCTGCCGCCGCCAACCATGCGCCACGACCACAGCCCATGTCAACTACGGATTTAGGTTCGTAGTATTTATAGAGTAGACTCAGAATCTGTTTCGCAGAATTAATCATTCCGCCAATGTGCCTAGAGTAAAAGGTTGCGTCATAAAAGTCGTTAGGCGTCGGTTTCATACCTGTTATCCTTCAATTGATCCAACAATGATGATACCGTCTGTATAATTAGACAACTTACTTACGCCGTTTACTACAGGACGGTCGGCCGGTGTCCTGCGAGACCGGATTCAATCATCTCGCTCCAGACGTGCAGGATAAAAACATGGACCTCTTGTATACGAGCCGTCACATTGTATGGCACTGTTACGGCTAAATCCACGGAGCGGCTTATGGGTCCCCCGTCATTTCCCAGCAAGCCGACGGTTTTAATCCCTTTCGCCCGGGCACACAAAGCCGCTTTCAGCACATTTCCGGACCGGCCGGAAGTCGATATGCCCAGAAATAAATCTCCCGGAGAGGCGAGCGCTTCAACCTGGCGGGCGAAGACTTCTTCGAAACTGTAGTCATTTCCAACGGCGGTCAATATTGAAGTATCCGTGGTAAGCGCTACAGCACCCCATGGCCTACGCTCCAGTTGGAAGCGGCCAACCATTTCAGCGGCAAAATGCTGCGCATCGGCAGCACTGCCCCCATTGCCGCAGATCATGATCTTCCCGCCATTCTTGATAGTCTCCGACATATAACCGGCAGCCCGCACAATGTCATCCATCAGGGTATTCAACCTGGCAAAAAGGCCCAGATGCTCTTCTAATGCTTTCCGATAAACCTGTTCGCTCATAGCGGTTCCTCCCTGAAGCTCAACACTCTATTAAATCAGCAAATGATTCGGCATATCGGTCCCAACCAGGGGAGTCCAAATTCAGAAAAGGGATTGCGCCGGATTAATCGGCAGGCGCAACCTGGAATGATACTTCCGATACCGGCCCGGTATACGATGAAATTGTAACCAGCCTGGCCCGGACAACGTGATCTCCGGGGCCTGCGCTCAAAACATATCCCGGTTGTTCGATTTCACGCCATCCGCCGCCGTCGAAACTGATCTCGAAAGCCTTGAGAGTTGGGCTGTAGCCTGCCAGTCCGATCTCTATGGAAGTCAGGCCATCGGACGCTATTTTGGCATTTAACGCATAAATGGATACCCAGTTTACGGCCCAGTTAAACAATTCAGGATCGTCTACGCGGCGTTTGGCCGTCAATAAACGATGGAAAGAGGGCCTCGACGTCCACCATGTCGCAAGGTCCCCTCCCGCCGGGCTCCCTTTTGCCAGAGGACGGGAGCACCAATCGTTGCGCATATCGATGTGGATGTAGCTGTAATAAGGGATAAGATCGATCATCGGCAGACTTTTTTTGGAAGGAGCGATTGCCCGGACCACCAATTTCCCGCTCTTTTGCAATTCATTGCCCCGGTGACAAAGTTCAAACCCGGACAGAGGAACACCTTCATATTCATAGACGCAATTAAAATCGGTATCTATTACGAACCATTTTCCGTACTGGTTCGACCAGAATTCCGCGACAGCATGTTCCCAGTTATATCCGTCTTTGGACGCCGCCAGCAGCCGGGCCGTCCAACCGACAGCCGTAGCAGCCTCAACGGCCGTTCTTGCAGCAATTTCACACCAAAACTTCGAGCCGTTTTCTCCTGCCAAAATCACTTTCGCAGGGTCGCAAACCAAGGGACCACCCGGCACTCTGCTCACCCCATGGTCCCACCTGGTGCCTAGCCAGGCCCCGAGCCGCAACATCGCATCGTATTCATCACCGGGGCCGCTTATGATTCGATCCAAAGAGTACTTTTTACGGAATTCAGCGAGTTTACCCGAATCCATCCTTTCATAAACGAAAGGCGTTTCTAAACGAAATTCAGACCCTTCACTAACTCCAAGAAAACGAAACCCGGGCACTTTGTCCCTAATTTTTTCCCAACTTTCCGAGGGCGGCAAAGAGAGCAGGCGTTTGTCTCCAACCCGGTAAGATTCAACGATCTGATTAACGGTCTTCAGATCATCATCGTGAATTGAAGCAAAAACAGGTGCAGCTAAAACTCTGGCCGTATTGCCCAAGAAAGCAAACGGTCCCAGGCCAAATAGATTAGCTAAGCCTATCCAGACACATGCCAGTATACATACAACAAGTATGAAATATTTAAATCGTTTTTGTACCAAATTGAACATGATGTTTGACTAAGGATAGGTATATTTAGATTTATGATAGACTATTTTAGACAGTCACACTTTGATAGCTAAACAGTGCTCGATGCCTATACTAAACGTTTCAGAAGTGTTTTCCCAAGAATTGTTGCGCGCCAGCTCCTGCCTGCTCACTCGCCGCTCTGGGGAGTTTTCCTTCAATGCTCTTTCAAGGCATTGTACAAACTCGTCTGCATTTTTCGCTAAGTACACGGCATCTGCATAAGCTCTGACATGGGGCATGTCTGTTGACACCACGGGTAGACCGCAGGCCAAGTATTCCAGCAGCTTTACAGGGTTCACGCTGACAGTGAGTTCGTTTAACAAAAACGGAATAATTCCTACATCGAACGAAGCTGCATACATAGGGAGCTGCTCATAAGGGATTCTACCGAGCAGATATACATTTTTCAGCTTCGCCATTGAACTTACATCAGCGTCGACAGGTCCGATAAAGACAAAGGACCAGCGAGGCATTGCCATCGCTGCCTTAGTTATCAGATCAAAATCGAGCCAGGGGCTTATAGCTCCGAAAAAACCTATGATCGGCTTTCTAATACTATCCGCAATCGCAGGCCTGATTTCGTTACCAAATTCTCGACAGAAGTGCTGGTGATCGACGCCGTGAGGCAAGAGAACGGGCCTCCTCCCATTTCGCGTCTTCCTGTCGCACAGTTCCGTTGCAGTGGCAAAAACCAGATCGGCTGAAATCAGTAATTTTTCTTCCATCTGAGCTATAAGCTGCTGATCAACCCCGGGCCACTTGGTAAAGTCATCGACGCAATAATAAATAATACATCTCTCTTCAAAAGAAGAAAGGTAATCAGCGGTTTCGGGCAATGTGGTAATGAGACACGGCCTCTTGAATCCAAGCCTTAACATAGCTTCTTTTACTTTACTTACAACTGACCAGCGATTTAACGCCATGATAGTACTGTAACCAGTGTACGGTATCATGAACGGACTGATGACGGTTAAGTTCCCTGTATCAACTTTGGCAGGATTCGTGTCTGGCTTGAGCCATATCTTGATTTTTTCAATACCTCTCCTAATGTCGTATAGCGATAACTGTGGATTACGCATACCAATTGTGTTTACCCAGAGTACCCTGTTATAGGGCAATATATTCCTGATGATATGCTGGCAACTGGATGGATGTCTACCCCAGTCATCAGAAAAAACAAGAAAATCTTGATCTTTGATCATAATGTATTTAGTGCCTCAGCAATGCGTTGAGCAGCTTTTCCGTCGCCGTAAGGGTTATGGGCAAGGCTCATGCTAAGATACTCTATTTGATCATCAAGCAGAGTAAGAGTCTGCCTGATAATCTTTTCCGGGTCGGTCCCGACCAATTTAGCGGTACCTGCGGCAACAGCTTCCGGCCGCTCCGTCGAATCACGCATTACTACAACAGGTTTCCCAAGAGAGGGCGCCTCCTCCTGAATGCCTCCAGAATCCGTCAAAATGAGATAAGAACGGTTCATAAGGTAAACGAAGGGAAGATAGTCGACCGGATCGATAAGATAGATGTTATCGATACCACGAAGGATGCGCTTGACCGGTTGCTGCACATTCGGGTTGAGGTGCACGGGATAGAGGATTTGAATGTCGGGCCTCATCGTTGCTATCTCAACTAAGGAATCACAAATATTTTCAAAACCATTACCAAAATTCTCCCGTCTATGGCCGGTAACAAGAATCATTTTCCTGTTTTCATCAAGGAACGGGAATTCCGCACCGAAGCGAGCTGAAAGGCTTTTATCGTTAACTATCATTTCAGATACAAACCGCAATGCATCCACCACAGTGTTGCCGGTGATATGAATGCTATTGCGGGGAACACCTTCCCGTAGAAGGTTTTCACGGGCAGAAGAGGTCGGCGCAAAGTGTATGTCGGCAACCGCACTGGTAACCTTACGGTTAATCTCTTCAGGAAAAGGCGCGTACTTGTTCAAAGTTCGTAATCCGGCTTCGACGTGTCCCACTTTGGCTTTACAATAGTAGGCTGCGAGACTGGCAGCCATGGTTGTAGTTGTATCACCCTGAACAAGGACCACGTCAGGCTTTGCCTGAAGAATGACTGGTTCCAGACCCCGCATTACATTACATGTAATGTCGAACAGGTCCTGACCCGGTTGCATAATATTCAGGTCCCAGGTCGGAATGATTGAAAAAAGGTTTAATACTTGATCCAGCATCTGTCGGTGTTGGGCAGTAACACATACGACGGACCTGAAAGTTTCCGGGTGCTTTTCGAGCTCCTTTACCACAGGAGCCATTTTGATAGCTTCCGGCCTGGTTCCGAAAATAGAGAGAATTTTAATCATGGGCTCTGGCCACGCAATCGTCAATAAGATTTGAGTAAAGCCTCGTGTAGGCAGTTGCCATTGTCTGTGCGGAGAAGAATCTGTTAACACGATCTCTAGCACTATCGGCAAGCTCTTTCCTGAGATTGGAGTCTTTCAGAACATGCTCTATTTTTGCCGTAAAACCTTCACTATCATCCACTTCACACAGAAGCCCGTTTTGGCCGTCTTCTATCAGAACCTGGCAACCCTGAATCTTTGAAGCGATAACGGGCACACCTGTGGCCATAGCCTCCATGACGCTCCTTGGGGTTCCTTCCGAGCGTGAAGGCAACACGAACACATCGAACCCCCTGAGAAAGGCGATCCTGTCTTCCCTGAATCCAAAAAAGCAGACCTTATCGCTTATTCTCAGATCTTTGGCCAGCCTTTCGAGTGCAGACTGACTTTCACCTTCACCGATTATTACAAGCCGCCAATTCTCGAAACTTAATCGGGCCACGGAGTTAAGAAGCGTGTCGATACCTTTTGGAGGAACCAGCCGCCCGATATAGCCTATGATGAAGTTCCCTCCATTTCTGAACTTCATAACCTCGCCAGCCGCATGTTTTACGCTCTCTATCTCTGCGATATCAACCCCGTTCCTGATGAGACACAGCTTACTATTTAGCCACGGGATACCCCTTAGATTCTTAAACAGTTCGTCTGAAAGGGGAACAACTGAATCAAAAAAGGGGAAAGCACAACGATCCAGCACCTCGTAGCACATTAGCTTGAAGTCCGCCTGCTTGGTCCATCCGTGAGGAGTGGAAACGATCCTGCAGTTGGTCCCCCGTGTGCTCAGTAACCCGACCAGATCGGTCTTGTACCCATGTGTATGGAGAACTTGAATCCGGTCCTGCTGAATATATTTTCTCAACGCATGAACGGCGGAAAGATTTACTCGGCCTCTTGCCTCGATGACGTGGGAGCGAAAGCCCAGTTTCTCAGCCTCACGGCAAAGAGGGGCTTCAAGAGATGGGTCGTCTTTTATAACAGCGACAATGGACTCGACTTCTTCAGGGTCCAAATGCTTTATTAGCGCCAGGATCCACCGCTCAGCGCCATAGAGGCCGGTCGGACTTCCAAGCTGCAGGACACGGATTTTTTTCATGCTTTATTCACCACAGAGCAAAAGCATTCACCACCAAGCACAGAGAGAGTGAAGCTGGAAGAGGGATTATCATTTGGTATGCATGGCCATTACTGGAAAATCGCTCGTTACTTTCTGGTTACTTTGCATAAATGATTTAGAACGCACTGCGAAACACTGAGACGAAATAACCCCTAGAGCATTTCATGCGGCCACGACTAAGGGCGGTTGCCTGCCATAACTCTTCACGGATGCAACCGGCTTCCTTGAAGCTATTTTTGCGCTTTTTCTCTTCATGGGAATCCAGGCTAGACAGCCGGTTTATTCCCAATAATTAATACTAGGCCAGCAAATTTCACCAATATCGGGAACAAGTAAAAAAGTAATTGATCAGTTCCACATAAGAAAGTAAGCACAGTTTTCGTAATGGGATGCCCTTTGTCGATCTTATTCCGATTAGGTAGAAACCGCTCCAACCTCTCAAATAAAGTGTAATAGCGGGTCTGTACGTTTTCTAAAGAACAAATCAGATAATCAACTTCTCTTTTTATCAACTGGCGCTCATCTGGGCTTACATCCTTTTTAACAGGAACGATGTCTCTTATCCTTTGAAGAGATGGAGAGAACGCGACAGGCTCGCGAAATATAACCATTCCCCTGGATTTTACCGCGCGTAAGATGTTAGGTAGTGCCATCTCAATATCAACGTGATGCAGGACATTAAGAACCACCATGATATCAAAAATCTCGTGATCAAAAAAATTCCTTTCTACATCTCCAAGAACAAATTCCACTCGGTCAGAAACACCGTTGACCTCGGCATTACGTCGTGCAACGTAAATGAGTTCAGGAGAGACATCAATACCAATTACACGAAGTTCTGGAAAAACCAAGGCAAACTCACATGTACTTCTACCGTCGCCACATCCACAATCGCAGGCAAGCAATTCTTTTTTGCCTACAGAAAAATCATGAATCGCGCTAAAAACAGATTCTTTGGAGAAATATCTTTTTCTTTTATTCTTAGAATAACGATCCACTACATAATTTGGCACAGGTCCCAGTGCCTCCGTCGCCTTTTGGGCAACTTTCTTATGGTATTCCAACTCACGCTGCAGGATGTCGCCCTCCATAATCGATTCTCCCTTATGAACAGGAATAATACATCAAGTTGTGTGCTGTGCTTAGACTACCCGATATGCTGAGGGAAGTGTTTATCTTCCCATAGACGCAGCATCAATAAACCCCACAGGAATACACTGTGGTCCCGGACACCCGACTGGTGCTGGTCCCAGATCTTTTGCAACGGTGCGCGCCTCAGTACACTTGCAATTATTGAATCGCTGCTGAAAACGGCTTCCTCAGCCAGCGGCTTGAGTTCCTTCCTAAGCCACTGGGCGGCAGGGATGGAAAAGCCGCGCTTCGGCTGATTGAGAATATCAGCCGGTAATCTTCTCTCGGCCACCTTGCGCAGCAACAGTTTGCCGCGTTTATTATCTGTTTTGAGGCGGGCCGGAAGATGGGCCGCAAATTCGATGAGCCGGTGATCAAGAAGGGGAGATCGCACCTCGAGCGCATGTGCCATGCTCATGCGGTCAACTTTTACCAGGACATCCTCGGTCATGTAGAAGTTGATATCCGTGAACTGGCTGCGGCCCAGGGCATCTGTTGCGTCAGAACCGGCATAAAAGGGCCTCACCGTCTCAAATGGCGTAAAGCCCCGCAGTGAGTTCATAAAATCGGGGGAGTAAACGGCCTGCCTCGTATCGGGACGCAGCCAGACAAGATCGCGATAAAACGCTTCCGCATCGCTTACCGCGAGGTTTTCAAAAATCGTTTTGAGCCGCAACGGCCTTGGCAGCCATGCCGAACCGGGATAGATCGCGCCAAGCGAGCCGAAAACGAGCCTTCGCAGCAGCACCGGCAAAACAGCCCGCAATCGGGATTCAAGCACGTGTGGAATGTAGCGGAAAGTGTAGCCCCCAAAGCTCTCGTCGCCTCCATCCCCGGAAAGAGCGACGGTCACGTTTTCCCTGGCCATTTTGCAGACATACCAGGTGGGTACGGCGCTTGAGTCTGCAAAGGGTTCATCGAAATGCCAGGCGATTTTTTCCAGGACTTCAAGCGCATCGGGCCTGACAAAAAACTCGTGGTGAGCAGTCTTCAGGTGCTCTGCCACAGCCCTTGCTGCCGGAAGCTCGTTCAACTGCTCGTCGTCAAAGCCGATGGAGTTGCTGAGGACCGTTCCATTCCCGATCCGGGCCATGGACGAGACGACCAGGGGAGAATCCAGCCCACCGGAAAGGAAGGCCCCAAGCGGCACTTCACTCATCAACCTGCATTTTACCGCCTCATCCAGAAGATTCTCAAATTCATCGGCAGCGTCATCAAGCGACCGGTCGGCGGGATCGGCAAAACTCAAGCTCCAATAGCGGTGTTCTCGAATTCCGTTCCCGGTTGCGACCATAGCGTGGGCGGGGCGCAGCTTTTTGACCCTGTCATAAATTGTTGCGGGCGCCGGGATGTAGCCGAAACTGAAATAGCAGTCCAGGGCTTCGGGATCGATTTTTCCAGTCTGGAAATCCCCTGCCCGCAGGGCTTTGAGTTCGGATGCGAAGGCGAACACCGGACCATCGCTGAAATAATAGAGCGGCTTTTTCCCGACCCTGTCCCTGCCGAGGAGCAGGATTTTTTCCCTTGAGTCCCAGACAGCGAACGCGAACATGCCGAAAAGTTTTTCCACACAGCGTTCGCCCCACTCAAGATAGGCCACCAGAATGACTTCCGTATCACTTCGTCTGGCAAAGCGGTGTCCCCTGGCCTCGAGTTCCGAGCGTACTTCCAGAAAGTTGTAGATTTCCCCGTTGAACACGATCTGCACCTTGCCATCAAGGGCATCCATGGGCTGCTTGCCGCTTGCCAGATCGATAATGCTAAGGCGCCGGTGTCCCAGGGCAGCATGATCGTCTACAAAAAAGCCCTCTTCGTCCGGTCCCCGGTGAACAAGAGTATCCGTCATCCGCTTGATGCGATGACGGGCCTCATCGGTTCGATGGCCGTTAAAATTTATGAACCCTGCAATACCACACATGTTCTCTTCCGGTTAGCAGTGAACAAGCTATTCACTATTCACGATTCACTATTGACTATTCACGATTCACTGCCCCATTCAACATCTCAGTGTAAATCCTGCGGTAGCTTTGGAGCATCTTCTCGATCGTAAATTTTTCGTTAAACCGCCGGCCTCCGGCTTCCGCGAACTGCCGGGCTTTTTGTCGATGCGAGGCGGCTTCAAAAATAGCCCCCTTCAAGTCCTGGACAGAGTCGGAACCGACAACCCAACCGGTATGGCCGCCGACAACAACTTCCGGATTTCCACCGACTGCGGTGACGGCCACAGGCACCCCTGCTGCTATTGCCTCCAGCAGGGCCATGGATGTGCCTTCGCTAAAACTCGACAAAACGAAAAGGTCCATGCACTGGATCAATTGGCGGGCATCGTCCCTGTGACCCGGCATTACGACCACCTCCGATAATCCCAAATTGTCCCGCAATTTCCCGACTTGTTCGAAAGCGGGGCCGTTTCCCACAAGCAGACCGCGAATGGAAACATTTTTCTCGCGTGCATCTGCGATGCTTTTCAGGAGCATGGGAAGGTTTTTTATCGGATCGAATCGCCCGGCGGTCCCGACCAGAAAGTCATCGGGTCCTATTCCAAAAGATTGGCGAAGCGGGTCCCGTTCGGTACTGTCGAGCGGAGGGTCCGGGGCCACGCCGTTATAGATGACCTCGATTTGATTGTAGAGTAGCCCTTCGTATTCAACCAGGCGATTCCTCACATCCTCTGAAACTGCAACGAACCGGTGGGTCAGACGTCTGATGGCAGTCTTGTTAAAGAACACCCTTTTCCGGTTCATTACCTCTGGGAAAAATCGGCCATGCTCCTCGAAGAGCAAGCGGGGTGGGCTGTAAACCAGCCGCGAAAGCCCGGCATAGAACCAGGGCGTGCACTGATGGGCATGGATGATATCAACCTGATGATGCCGGCAATACTGCGCCAGCTTTAATGCAACGCCCACATCCAACCCGGATTGCCGGTAAAGGCAGTAGACCGGAATGCCCTGCCGGCGCAATCCGCCAGCCCATAACCCTGGCTCATCGAGGCAGACCACGGAAACCTCGAACTCACCTGCGAATGCTTGGCTCATTTGCACTACCAATCGCTCGGCGCCACCCGGATTCAGGCTGTTTACAACATGCAGGAGTTTTGGATTAACCATTTGCGTTAGCCAAAAAGGCTTAGCAGGAGAGTGGATAGTGCGTTAAATCAATTCATCCGCTCCCTGGCCTCCACGCCCTTCGACGGGCTCAGAACGGCCTCAGCCGTTGGCGTCTTAAGTTCTTTTCAACAACTCTTCTATTCTATTACGGATCGAGTAGAATTCGCGCATGAAAGTTCCGGCAGCCAATCTGTAGCCAACCTGGGCCCTATTGAACAAGCCGGTCTTAAGCCGGGCTCTTTGCGGCACAAACTCCTCAGGATGACCAAAGTTATAGGCATGGCCGGAAAAATCGGCGCTGTATCCCCTGCTTTGAAAATACGAATGCACAAACCCATACACGGTCAGGATCACAAGAGGCCTGGTCAGATGCGCCGTTTTGAAGTCCAAGAGGTCTTCCAGGCAGCGGTCAAAGAAGAACCCGGCTTTTTCTGAATACTTTCGACGACCGGATGGCTGGCTATACCTGGCTGCAAGATGCAGCACATGGCATTTGCGCACGTCGTGAGCCGGCCAGGTCTCCGTGGGGACATCCACTTTGTGCAAAACATCCTTATATGGAACTTCGTTTTCCAACATCCAGCCGGCATAGTGCAGAAGACTCTCTCTGGCATAATGGAAGTAATAGTCTGTCTCACCGAGATCAGCTTTGAAATCCAGGTACTTTCCCAGTACCTGCAAAAAAACCAGGTAGGACCAGCGAAGCTCGGGATCATCCAACCGCCGGCCGGCGATGTCATCCTTCGGGTGAATGCAGCGGAGCAGCAACTCTTCGGCTTTGATGAAATAGTTACGAGAACCCGTCAGCCGGTAAGCGTCGATCAGGGTATTTATCGAATTTCCAGCTCCTCTTCCCGGCCCGTGGTAACACGCCCCCGTGTTACTGGCATAACCGGTGGGGCCGTCATCGATCAGGCCAAGCACGGTTTGTGAACCATCATCCATCGAGATGACCCACTGAGCCAGTTCAAGCACCGCATCACGAGCCTCGGAATCTCCGGTTAAATAAAAATAGTATAGCAGTCCCGAGCTGTAATCGTGTTCGTTACACGGTCCGCCGCCGTAATTTGATGAGGGAAACTTCTCCAGTGTTTTTCGCGTATAGGACCGATGCGTACATGTGCCTGCGTCCCGGTAATGGTCGGTATGCCAGAAAAGGCCGTGATTGTATGCCGCCTTGTCTTCGCCCGTGTGATAGATGTCGATGTCGATGGTATGCCGCGCGGCATCGCGCATCAGTTCGAACCAGCGGCTGTCTCCGCTCCTGAGGAAATGAACGGCCGAGCCGTAAATGAAATCGTACTGATTATTATAATGCGAGATGAACCTTTCAGTGCCCTGGTGATTTACGGCTTCGTGATCGGAATAGATATCGCCGAAATTTCTCCAACCATACTCATCGATAACTTCCCTTTTATTGAAGAATGACTGCGGACCTTCTACGACATTTCCGATGTAAGAAAGGTATTTCGCGTTTGGATCATCCTTCCGGGGCACAAAGTATGAAATTGCCCCTGATTTTTCAACCCATTGCGGGTCGATAACCGCATGGAGCGGATTCTGAAATTGGGAAATGAGCGTGCTGCGCTCTCCCTGTCCGAAATCCAGGAGCAGTGTGTGCCGCTTTTTTTCCCCCGCCTGCAGTTCGAAGCCGAAAGCATTTTCAGCAGGAAACATCGCGACACTCAATGTGCCGCTTTTTGCGCGCAGCGCCTTGGGGAAGTTCTGCCAGAAATCCAGTACCGTGGCGGCCATCCAGCCGGAAGAGGTCTTCATCTTCACATAGGGGGCGGCACGTCTGCCTTCTGCGATCACCTCTTCGCGATCAGCCGTCTTTTGAAAAACCTTATAGCCCTGGAAGGACAGGGCAATACGGTTGTCGCGGTTTACATGGTTCTGAGAATTCCAGTTTTCCCCGCCGCTTGAATCCTGGTACAGCAACCAGTCGGAACCAGGACCGGCCTTGACAGTGCCGTTCGTTTCCGCAAGCCATTCGATGCTCTGAGGGGTGTGCGCCGGATTGAGCGCAAGTGACAGGTCGCTCAAAAAGACCGAGCCGGGGTCCCCCAGGTCCCACAGCCCGCCGGGGTGAATCGCCGCTCGGGGGTTGTGAATCTGAAATTCCAATGCCACAGCCGAAAGTCCGGCAAAGAAGATGAGTCGGGCCCGAAAGTTACAAAACACTTTATTTCGAGCTCGAACGAATTTTCCGTCCAGTTTGAAGGTGCATCTCAGAAGGCCGGTTTCTTCAAGGACTAATGAATCAATCTCAGCGGTCAGTTGGCTTTTCTTGTCATCTATCAGATTTATTTGCGATCCGGAGGCAGCTAGGATTTCCACGCCACCGATTGAAACCGAATCCAGAGGCCCCAGTCTTTTTCGAGCCAGAGTAAAGACCGCAGCCCCTGTATCAACGATGAAGGCCGGTGCGGTCTCGGAAATGGATATCGAGGTTGACGACTCGGGCTTCGGGCCGGTTTGATCCGGATCGTTGACAAGTGCGAAGGCCGCCTGAGAGTTGGCCTCGACAGCGGCAAAAAAGTCCAGCAATGCCCATTTTATGGATCTATCGGACCAATAGTCGAGCGGGCTGCACTGCAACGCAAGGGCCACTCCGTCGCTGTTTTTGAGCTTGAGACCGGCGGCATCCTCCAAAAATCCCCGAGGAAATGGAACGCCGATTCGCACCGGCTCAATTACCCTTCTGAGCCCTGCATGTTCCTGGACAAAAATCGGGATAGATAAGCCTGTCAAACCGGGATCCCTATTAATTTTTGGCTGAGCGCTGATATCTCCGTCTCAGTAACTTGCTTCGCCTGACTGATGAAAAATGGTATCCAGCGGCGCCAGATTGTTGTTCCATGAAAAATGGTCTTCAATGTATGCTCGAGCTCGTGTTCCCAGTTCCCGGGTGCGGTTTTTGTCGCCAAGCAGTTGGATAACAGCGCCGGCAAAAGCATCTGCATCACTTGCCGTTATGACTTCTTTTCCGGGTTTGGCATGGATGCCCTCCAACGCCTGGGGTGTACATACCAAAGCCTTTCCCATAGCCATAGCTTCGAGCACCTTGTTTTGAATGCCCCTGGCAATATGAAGGGGAACTACGCAGACATCGGCTCCGGCAATGTAGGGACGGATGTCTTCAACATATCCGGTCACTTTCACACCCCGATACCTTTGAGCCATGAGCCGGATGGAAGACGTTGGTCGATTGCCGATGATGTAGAACGTGACATCGGGGAAAACCGCCTGAATACGTCCAAACACGTTGCGGACGAACCACTCCGCACCTTCTACATTTGGGTAGTAATCCATTGCTCCGGCAAAAGCCAGGACCGGGCCGTTCTTTGCCATCTTAAACGGGAAAGAATTTGAAAAGTATTCCTGATCCACCCCGTTCACAATGGCATCCGTATTGACCGCTGAAACACGCTTCAAGAAAAGTGCTCTTTCATTTTCACCGGCAAGAAGAACGCGGTTGAATTCCCCGGCAATCCGCTCTTCATACTTTCTTAAATACCTGGCCTCGAGACTGTAAACTCCACGCATAAATCCCTTGGAGCGCTCAGCGTATTGCTCCCATTTGTAAGAATCCACATCTATGAGGTCAATTATCCAGGGTAACTGCCTGAGTTTGGATTTGTAGTAACTCGAGCGAAACAGGTATTCAGCGGTGGGTGACGAAGAACACAGGACTGCGTCGATTCCTGAGCCGCCCACCAAGTCATCGATCCATTCTTGGATTTTTTGTGAGTAGAAATAAGAAACGGATATCGGTTCGAACCGTAGAAAGGCAATACTGCTTAAGAGTTTTCCTGCAAATGGCCGTACTGTATCCCAACACAACTTTGTAACCATTGAAGACAGCACTTCCAAGTGCTGGATATCCTTTTTATCATCGACCATAAACGCAAGGTACACATCGTGATCTTGCAATAAATAACGAAGAATATTGTAAGACCTGATCTTATCACCCTTATCTGGCGGATATGGTATGCGATGGCTAATAAATAAAATTTTCATTATTATCGATTTGTTTATAACCCTATGTATTTCCTGATAGGAGGGCCTAAGACCCTAGTCAGAATGACCGGAAGGTTTTGCCAAATCCGAATAGCCAAGCTAAATTTTGATTTCTCAACATCAAGTTTGAAGGGCAGCTCACTAAGAGAGATATAGTACCAGTAAAGGGGCTGTGGCTCAGCTCCCCACTGCTCCTTAAATTTATAGGTGCTCTCTTCGATGGAAGATCTGCCAAAATCAAAATACTTGTAGCCTCTATCGCATGCATATTGGAGCATGGTCCAGTAGAGCAGCATGTTAGGACTCAGTTTGCTGTATTTCCTCAGGGAAGATGCCCACGGATTATAAATTGTTCCATTGAAGCCAAGAATTATGCTGCAGGCGAGGGGTTGCTGTTCCTTATATACGATACAGATTCGAGATTCTTCCGGGAAGCCCTCCAGCACGCCTTTTATGAAGCGTTTTGAATGGACGGGCGATCCAAGATCTCTCATGTTTATTGAGAAGATCTTATAGAAGTCGTCCAAGAGTTCCAATCCACCGACTTTTCCAGCCAATCCCTCTTTTTCCGGTTTCCTGATCTGGCTTCGCAATTTGGATTTAAAACTTCCCATAAGCGCCTCGGAAGATCCGGGAAGTTCAAGAAGCATCCGCGCTTTGTGAAGTCGTTTCTGCACATTGCAGCCAAAAGCGCAGGGCCAACTATTCGCCATGCTCTCCAGGGTTCCGGAGCCGGATTCGGGCATGGAAAGAAGCGGAAGTGTCTGTCGAAGCTGAATGCTTTTTGCCTTCAGTCTCCGCGCCAGGCTTACAGCCTCACGTAAAAGCGCCTTTTCGACGTCCACATCATCGGCCAATACTCCCCCCGAATCGAAAAAGGGCAGGGAAATCAGGTCGTTTCCAAATGCAAGACTTTTTAAATGAATCAGGGGTAAAATTCCGGCGACCCTTTCTAAGGCACTATCGCAGGCTCCGGCATTATCCCCGGTGTTGCCGTTCCAACTTGAAAGTTCAGCGATTTTATGTTGCGAACCATCTTTGGTCGCTATCAGATAATATGTTTGGTGACCATAGGTGCTGTTTATTATCTGCCGCCATACAGGAAGCTGGTACAGTGTTGGGGATGAGCTGCATGTTACGAAATCTTCCAATATGCGGACCATACCTGACAATTTCTTAAAATTAGCGTTGTGTCCCATCATTTGATCGATATTCTGAGCGTTGGTGCTGATGCCGAAGCTACTGCGGAACGTATTGCGAAAGAATCGGATAAAAAGAGCGTATGAATTCTGCCTGGATTTTAAGGGTCTTGTCGGGATCAGTTGCGACTCTCATATTGACTCGAATCAGGGCGCCATCCGTACGATTCTTTGAAATCGAATCCCAAATCAGATAAACCTTTGTCAGGTACTCGCTCGCAATTTGTCTCCCTCGGCCGTCATACCAGAATAGAAACAGCTCCGCGTCGTTCCCTTTTTTCATAAGGTACCTGTTCACCGGGATTTTCCCGGGATCGTGATCGGTTACCTGGAGCATAACAGGCGCCGTCTCAACTGTGGACCACCCGGCTCCGGGGAGGCACTGCCTGGGAGAATGATTGGTCTTTCCCTCTCTTTGCGTCTTGAAATATCCGATGTACAAGGAAATTGCTTCACCCTTATCATTGGCATACGTGCGCATGATGTAGTCATCTACCTGGAGAACAGCCATGGTTTCTTCATCTATATGCCGGTCTTTAAGGAGCACCCAGTTTCCGATTCCAGATGGAAATTCCTTGAGAGACTTGCGGTTAAGGACCGGTTCCGGTGACGAGGGAAGATTACTGGCGATAATAGCCACAATGAGAATAGATATGGTTAAAACGTATCGACGCATTGGAATCTTTCCCCAAATCTATTCTTGTGCAGGCGTCAGATAGAAAAGAAGCGAGCTGATCCCGTAAAACAGGACTGCGGCTATCAGGAAAAGCATAAGGCCGGAAAACTCATGGAAAAACCCTTCTGCTGCGCCCTCCCCGTAATATTGCACAAGAACGGCTGTCATAGACACCCTGAAGGCATTGACCAAAATAGCAATGGGCAAAGACGCAAAGACGAGCAGGAGCCTTTGCCACAGAATTTTCCTGGTGAAATACGCAAACAGAGTTCCCAGAGTTAGAAGTGAGAGCATCGAGCGTATTCCGCTGCACGCCTCGGCTACTTCAAGCGAAGCATTGGAAAGATGGATGATATTCCCCTCACGGAGTACGGGAATTCCAAGCAGTTCCAAAACTTGCGCGGCGCAACGCGAGGCAAAAAACTGCATCGGGCCGGTGATTTCTTGCTGAAAGACGGACGGAAGCGGAATCATTAGAATAAGAAACAAGAGAGGAAAGGCGATAGTCTTTAGGTGCTCCCTGCCCAAAAGGAAGAGGACGATTCCGGCTATTACGACAAGGATAGATAGACGCTGGGTAAAATATTCTGCCGCGATCCTTCCGAAAAGAAAAAGAATTAGCCCCAATGCCAGAAGGAGCAATCCCCAGTTACTGGGAGAAAAAGGGTATGCCAATTTTCTCCTTCTTTCCCATACAAGATAAAGACTTATAAAAGGAACCAGAAAACCGTGAGAAAAATCAGGAAGACTTATCCAGTCATGGACGAGCAGTGCTAAAGTCTTGTAGTACAAAATGGCCAGAAGAATAGAGCAGAACGCCAATCCAGCCAGGAATGAACGGTTTAAAATGGACGGGGTGGGATTCGTTATTTTTGAGGTGTTCATATACTTCCGAATTATTGAGGCTCCAGTGAACAGCGCTGTAAACCTCTCAGCTCGTTCACATTGAAATCATCCGAGTTGCTCAATGAGCGCCGTCAAGAGTCATCAAAGAAGCTTACCTGTTCAGATAGACTATGTCCGAGGTAGGGATCTTTGCTATGTTTGAAATGCGGCTTCGAATTAAAAGAGGTAAACGCTGATTATACGCGATTTTCTGGGAGAATAGTGAATTTTGTCGGATTAGGAGGCTTACATCCCAATTCATTCCGAATAATAAACTGGAGCATTCTCTTTTGCCCGCCTAAAGGTATTTGTAAATGATTTGAGGAATATAATAGCGTCTTTTGTTGAACACGATCCCCAGGATTTTCCCTCCCACCCTCTCTATCTGTGCCCTCACATGTCTGGCTGTCCGCCATTTGGTATTTTCAGCCTCCACAACCAGGATTACTCCATCCACCTTTGAGGCTATGGCCAATGCATCCGGCGACATCGTAAGCGGCGGAGAATCGATAAGGATGAGATCAAAATTGAGCTTTATACTAGCCCAGAATCCATCGAACCGCGGCGAATTGAAAAGTTCCGGCGTGGGAACACTGGAGTTGCACGCCGGGGAAATGAATAAGCTCGAATCATGCACTTGATGAATTGCGCGCCCCACCTCTGCGGATTCCACAAGAGCCCGGATCCAGCTAAGTTCTGATTCGACTGAATAGAACTTTGACTGGGTCCCCTCAAACCGGTCCGCATCCACCAGCAGCACCCTGTGGCCAATCCGCTCCGCCGCAATTCGTGCGAATTCCCTTACGACAGTCGATGTCCCCTCACCCGCACGCGACCCGATGAACTGGAGTACACGGTTCTTCATGTCCGGAAGCAGAGTATCGATCACCTTGTAGAGACCGAGCATCTCCTCGCCGATCTCCACTCCTGCATGATGGACAAGGTTTTCGGGGATGATAACCTCGACGCTCCTGCCGCTCGTTTTCCTTTGCAGGTGGGCTTGTTGCAAAGCCTCATAAATTTTGCTCATAATTCACCTCTAACGGAGGGTTAAGAAGTTTCCCGTTCTGGTTACAGCCCGTCTGTGACCCGCTCTTAAATCCCGCCAGTAGCAATTTCCGCTGCGCTCCATAGACCGATCAAAATTAAAAAATCGATACAAAGATAATCACTTACTGGCAACCACGGCAAGCACGGGCAACTCCAAACGGCTTTCGGCCTGGGCCGGAGTACTCATGCCGGGACTCATTTTCTCCAGAAAAAAAGCAAGACCGATGCTGCCTGCAATTCCAACCAAGAGTGCCATTAAAACATATAAAATGAACGGTTTTGGACGATTGGTGGGCATTGTGGGTATTGATGCCTGCTCCAGCACGCTTACATTGGTCATTTTTTGCCTGTCAAGCTCATCATGGATGCGGGATTCCTCCAATTTGGAAAGATAAGTTTTGTACTTCTCTGTATTATCCGCAACATCTCGAGTTAGCTGTTTATATTTGGACTCTTGAGCTTCGAAAGCGGCAATTTCAGCGCTCACGTCTTTTATCTGCTCATCCAGTCCTTTTGCCTTGATTTTGAGCGCACTTTGTTCAGCTTTGCTTTGCAGTATCTGCTTTTGCATATCCTGATAGGCAGGATCGACTGGCGCCTGCTTCGAACCCTGGCCGCTCGACTCCTTGATATGATCTTTAACCATCTGGATTTGTTCTCGAATGTTAGTGATGAAACGGTTATCTTCTTTGTATTTTGACAGGAGCTCCTTTTCCTGAAGCTCAAGTGTAAAAAGGCGGTTATCAAGAACCGACAGATTCTCGGCCGCGACAATCGAAGTCTTTTGGATGTTGGGTAATTGCTTTTCCAGTTCGGCGATCTTTTCCTGGAGCTGGGTCATCTGCATTTCATTATCATGGCGAGCGTCAGTGAGTTGCCTCTGTCGATCGAGCAGAAAAGCACGATGATCGTCGAACGAAATTATTTTGGATTGGTCCTGGAAAGCTCTGAGTTTGCTTTCAGCCTCTGCAAGCTTTTTCCCATACTCGCCGGTCTTTTGCTCCAGGAACAGCAAAGCTTTCGGGTTTCTGTAGGTATCGCCGCGCTTGTCAATGTAATAATCAGCCAACTGGTTTACAACCCTTGCAGCGATTGCAGGATCGGGCCCCTTGAAAGAAGCTTCCAGAATGTTTCCGCTGACGCCTTTGACCGATAAACTCTGTTGGAATTCATAGAGCGCACTTCCAGCAACGGGCTGCCCCGCGCGAACACGTTGTGCCAGCTTTGGGAAAATAACCTCGGGTTTCATTTCATCTATTATTTTTTCCGCCAACTCCCTGGACGACAGGATTCGGATCTCGGTGGCCAGCAAGTCCGAGCTGCTGACGTTCGTATTCCGCTGATTTAGCGTAAGGTCTATTTCCTGACTTTCCCAGCCGGCTCTGATCAGTATGAGTGCCTTGGCCACATAGACCTGTTTATACATGAACTTCAGATAAAAAATGGCGCAAGCGCAACACAGTCCGGTGATCAGGACAAATGAGACGAGAATTATCAACTTGTGTTTGAATATGGTGCTAAGAATTTCGCGAGGTCCCGTTTCACCGGCGGAAAAAGCCCTGTTGGCCTGGGCTGGAGAATCGGGAACAAAGGTATTAGCCCGCTGAACCGGAAGATTTTCATTCATTGCCTTACCCCAATGCAATCGTTTTGTGAGGCCGTAGTCCGAAACAAATTATGCAGACCGCCGGATGAAGAAACAAAGCCGCCCTCTCTAATGTCCGGTTGTGTTGAATAGAAAGTAATATGATAATGGGGTGGTAACCACGCCGAGGGCGTGGAAGTATTGGTCTATCCAGACATTGACATTGGCGATGCCCGTCCTCGGAACCAATATCATATCATAGGCCTGCACGTAAATGTCCTGGGCCGGGTCTTTGCCATTCATGACTTTCTCGATATCTAAAGAAATATATCGAGGCTTGTTATTTTCATCCATCCGCACCACTACCACCTGGTTTCGATCGCCGGTATCCTTGAACCCGCCTGACATCAGGATCGCCCCCAAGACTGTAGTCGGTCCGGTCAACTCCTTTATTCCGCCACCGTTCGCTTCTCCGCCTACAAAGACTTTATAGCCGCCGAAACTGTTGACTATCACGCTGATTTCCGGCGCCTGCGCAAGGTATTTGGTATAACTTTCGGTAAGCTGCTCGGAAAGCTGGGCGGGAGTCAATCCTACAACTTTGATCTCGTTTACAAGTTGCAGTGTTATGCGTCCATCGGGGCGAACGACTACGTCCTGATTTAATTCAGGATTATAGAACATTTTTATTGACAGCTTGTCATTCACTGAGATCTTGTATTCCGCCTGGACCGGCGGAACAATGGTGCCGGGGGACCCCAGGGGAACGGTGTTATAGATTTTTTCACTACATGCCGGCAGAGCCAAAAAGATCAACACCAGATAGAAACCCCAAGTTCGTCTTGTTGTTTTCATAATCTCAGCTCTTCGAAAGGTTTTGCAGTTGACCGCAACTTGCCTGACTTGGCTTCCAAATCAAGCCCTTGTATTGCCCCTGGAACACCGTTTTATACCCTCTTTCAAAATGCTTTTCCACCGGATCACCCTTTTGCCAAGGAAGCATCCCAAGGTAAGATACGGCACAACTAACTCGAATTACAAATGAAATCGGTCGAAAAATGAAAATACTTTAAATTTGTCATCATATAAATTCACCGTGTAAAGGGCTAACGTGAGCAGGATAAATTGGCCAGCAGATAAGCCCCTATACAAAATAATTCAATTTATGCGTCTGGTTGCTGCATTGGATTTTATCAGGGCCGGAGTCCGCGAATGTATGGAGCAGAAGCGGCACTGTGGTTCATCCAGGAACAACCGGCTTATTTTCGAGCGGAGTGGGACAAGGGGCTCGAATTCCAGGCACTACCAGGGCTGAGATTTTGGCGAATCCAAGTGAGGCAGTTGTAGTTCAACGCCAACACTTATTTTGTTCAAGTCTTTGATTTGAGGATTGGCCTCTTTAAACAACTGCATCAGAACCGGATCACAGTAGCCGTAGGTATCTACCAGGACCCGTGAGACACTATCCCCTTTGATTACGATTCTTTTTAACGGGCCCTTTTCTTTCGGATGGTCAGAGGGAACCGTGATCAAAGGTGGTTCCTGTACGGGAACGTTTGCGCTCTTGGCCGCAGATTCCTCTCCAACATGTTGCTTTTCGGGAGGGGGAGTCTCTCTGATTTCAGGGACCGTTTCCATTTCTTTAGAAGGCCCGGATACGGAAACCTGTTGCTGGGCGTTGGAGGTTTCCTCGCTGACGGGGACACTCTTACGAACCGGAAGGTCCACCGATGGGGCAGGAAGCGGGACCAGTTTTACCTGTTCCTTGACCGGGACCCGGGGGGTTTCCTGACTCACCCGGTTCTCAAGAGGCTTCGTGAAGAGAAAACAAAACAAAGTAATGCCGGTACAGACAGCAGCTATCGGCCATACTCTGGAAGTCCTGCGCAACTTTCCACCTCTGAAATCGGCTATCACCTCTTTTATGATTTTCTTACCTACAGGATTACGCTGATAGCCAAATCCCGTTATCATGGCATTATCACAGAATATGTTGATTAGACGGGGGAACCCGCCAGCCTCTTTAACGATTCTCTTGAGGGCGCCTTTCGTGAAAACCTGGTTATGAAATAACGAGGCCTTCATGAGGCGGTGCTGTATATATGCAAGACTTTCATCCCGGGTTAGAGGCTTGATCCGGCAACGAATTGCAACCCGCTGTTTCAGTTGTCTAAGTTCCTCTAATTCCAGCTTTCGTTCGAATTCCGGCTGTCCCACCATTACTATCTGGACAAGCTTGTCTTTAGACGTCTCAAGGTTGGAAAGCATCCGCAGATTTTCCAGGGTCTCTACGGGCATATTCTGTGCCTCGTCGATTATGAGCGCCACGTTTCTCTCATTTTTGTATTCTTCAATGAGAAACCGATGAAGGTGGTTCACAAGCCCGGGCACCCCCGTTCCTTCAGCGGCAACAAGCCCCAGTTCGTTGAAAATTTGCTTGAGCAGGCTCTCAAACGAAAGCACGGCGTTAAAGATGTAGACTACCCTCAGTTTTTCAGGCTCTATATTCTCCAGGTACGAACGCAGTATGGTAGTTTTCCCGACGCCAATTTCACCGGTAATAGCGATAAATCCCTTCCTCTCCTCAATGCCATAGATTAAACAAGCTGAAGCTTCTTTATGGCTTGCGCTGAGAAACAGGAACTCCGGGTCAGGAGTTATATGGAATGGGCTCTTTTTAAATTTATAAAAATCGAGATACATGGGCGTCCAGACCTGAGAAATGCTCTTGTTTGAAACCTGTTGCCACCTTGGATTATAGCGCTGAACTCATCCGCTTAACAAGAAATATTAGAACTGAATTCATCAGGTTTGCCACAGGGAGTGCCCTTTTTGATATCCAGTTCATAATCGGCAAGACTTTAAGCTTAGGACCGTCTCATTGGACTGTCATCTTCCGAATGTATTCATTGCACGAGACAAATGAAAAATCCTTCATCCGGTTCACAAGAAATCTCAGCCGAGGCATGGTTCTCGCCAAATTGGTATAGTGCCGAAACCGTAAAAAGGCAGGAACCCCTTTTACTTTCGGCTGCCCGGGGTCGGCTTCCCACGGATGGACGTAAAAAAGGTAGGCATTCTGGAGCTTTAGAACCGATTGGACGATCTTTTCAAAAACCCGCGCGGGTATAAGCCTGAAATAGGCTCCGCCGCCCGTTGGCACAATGTATCTGCCTATTTGAAAATTGCTTATGGGAAGCTCGTATATGTTTCGGATTGTTTTACACACGATGCCTTTTCCATTCGGGGATATCCGGATATTGCCGTACCGTTTGTTGCCGGCGAAGGAATTGAAGCTCGAATCGTATGAGTATCCACATTCCTCAAGTATTCCCAGCACTTCCTCGTTTATTGAAAAACTGGGGGCACGGTATCCCTGGACAGCACACCCCACAATATCCTCAAGGACTTTCTTGCTTTCCAGAAGGTCTTTTTTCAATTCCTCCGTTGAGCATCGATTGCTCAAATTATGATGAAAGCCGTGGGATGCCACCTCATGGCCTCGCGCCTGAATCTCTCTGACCAGCCCGGGAATCCTTTCGGCCACCCAGCCGAGCACAAAGAAAGTAGCCCTCAGAGGTCCACCCGGCCTTGTGCCATTAGCTGTCTCACTTCCGGCCATGTCCAGAAAATCCAAAAACAAGTGTGTATTCTTCTCCACTCTTGACTCACATGATGACCAGGAAGACAAAGGAATACTGGCTTTGAAATTTTCGACCTGAAACCAGTCTTCAACGTCAACTGTAAGTAGGAAATATCGTGGGGAATCAACTGTTACTATCACTTTCGGCAATTCTTTAGGGTTCTCAAAACCGTGAATCCGGCGAAGACAACCGGTCCTTCCAGACAGTTCTCAAGCGCTTGGTTATCGCGCCCCTTGACCTAGGAGCACTACCCCGACGGTCTTTAGTAAAATCTTGAAATCCAATAATATGGACATATTTTTTATGTAATAAAGATCATATTCCAGTTTCCTCAAAGCATCATCTATCGAAGCGCCATAAGGATAATTGATTTGAGCCCACCCGGTGATTCCAGGGGTCACGGTATGTCGGACACTATAGTAAGGAATCTGAGAATCCAATACATTCACAAATTCGGGCCGTTCCGGCCGTGGGCCAACCAGACTCATATCCCCCGTAAATACATTCCATAGTTGAGGGATTTCATCAATGCGAGAGATGCGAATAAAACGCCCAACTCTCGTCACCCTCGGGTCTTTCTTTTGAGCCCATATGGCTCCATTCTCTTCGGCATTATAGGTCATGGATCTGAATTTATAAACGTAAAAGATCTTGCATCTTTTCCCAACCCTTTGTTGCTTATAAAAAATTGGACCCGGAGAATCAAGGCGAATGGCAATGGCCGTTATCACCATTAGCGGAGATACAAGGAAAAGCATTAACCCGGAAAAAATAAAATCAAGAATACGTTTCATTCTTTGAACGTATCCTCGGGAGAGTAGATCAAATCCCTCGGAGAATAACAGCCACTGGTCCTCGATGTATTGAACGGGCACCTTGGTCGTAAGTCGCTGATAGAGCTCCGGCATATCCAAAATCTCTATGCCGAGAAGACGCGCTTCGAGTATCTTGCGCGTTATGCGCGTTGAGCGAGACCTCGGGATTCCAAGCACGATAGTCCTAATCCCAAGTTTAGCGATTATTTCAGTCAATTTCCTTGTGGTGCCCAGTATTTCGGGTGTGCGGTCAGCCTTAGCGTCCAGGGTAAGCTCATCACTCACGAACCCTTTGAATTCAAATGGTGAAGTCGGTAAACTCAGTAGTCGGCAGGCTGCTCTGGCGGTTTCGTCCGAGCCGATTACTAACGTGGGTGATTTTGCTCTTGCCAGATGGAATAATCGGAAATATACGGTTCTCCATAAGAGCAGGAACGCAGGCACCAGCATCATTTGCAGAGCAAGGACCTTGCGGCTGTACTCCCATTCAGGAACAAAAAAGAAGAGAATCGTGCAAAGGACAAAAACGCAGAACGAGGATGCTAACAAGCGAAATGCCGTTTGCCGTGGCTTAAAAAGCCTTTCTACATTATACAGATCAAAAATATAAAGTGTCAGAACAAATTGCACGATCGAAAAAACAAAGGCAGGTAAATACGAAATAAGAAAACCCGTCCTCCCCCCAAGAATTGCCCAGACGACCAGAAAATGAGCTATCGATATAAACAGGAGATCGCCAAAAAATAAGAACGCGGTTTGCCTGAGGGCAAACTGCATCAATGCAAATGTATTAAGATTAGAAACATTATCGGGTTCCTCCGTAACGGGTTCTACTCTTAAGTGTCCATGTCCGTTTCTGTGCCACGGAATCGTGGAGGAGAAAGACTCAGTACTCATTCCGGTAGCTCCGAACTGTTGCTCATTGAGAATTTCTCTTAATCCTTCCCGAACTTTTTTCAGAATCTTGCCCTCTGCTTCAACCAACTCTGAGTCACCCAGTTCGGCAAAAATCACTCCAATAATGGAACCTTGTTCATACCAACCTTTAATATCCGTTTCGCGGATAATCGATCCAAGAAGAGAATCGATCGAGCCCGCAATTTTACCCTTTTCAATCCCTGCAAGATCTCGAATATCAACCTTGAGCAGCAAAGATGTATTCCCGGAGCGCTCGGCTCGCTTTCTTTCAAGTGCCAGCGCCTGGTGGAAATGGCTTTCCCCGAGAAATGACGCAGGGTTCAACCTTAAGACTTGTTCAAGAGGGGGTTTGGAGTTCTTTCGCATTGGCATTATTGATATAGTAGGTTTCATCTTTCTTCGGCCTCTGATACATGTACATGGTCTCCCAGGCAATTGCGAAATGGCATCTCTGCCGAACAATTCACGTTGGGTCTAATGACCGGTTACGCCGTTTCACATCGCTCATCTGTTTGCCTTATGGTGTATATACTGCCGAGGTTGCAACCAGAAAAACATAAGAGTAAAATTTATCAAACATGCCTGTTATAATTGCGCTCGGAAAAAATTCAGGAAAAAACAGAGATTATTCAGAGGTCTTTTCCTGGTGTTGGCGCCGCTCATACATTTTCTGTCTGTTTTCTTTTTCCCACTGCCAGGGAGGAATCGGATTGGGGTCCATCCAAAGCCCAATAGCTTTTGTGTGCGCAAGGTTCTCCATCGCCCTCCATTCAGCACATATATTGGCGCTGCATTCATTTGGCTTAACCCACGCAAATCCATAGGAAATAAGCTGAAGATTCAGATAATCTTTCACACCATTGACCCTGACCAGGGCGTTTTCTAATCCATTAGGCCCCCTGTATAAAGGGGTTACTTCCACCATCTTTTGCAATACCAGATGTGATGCGAGCGCGCGCGACTCTTGCCAATAGGGCTGGCCTTTCTTAGGGCATTCAACCCCGTACAACTTAACTTTATCTGTTTGACTTTCATGAGAAATGAGGAACAGGTCGCCCTCCAGCATGCCGACTACTTTCCCCTGCCACGCGCTGCAATTCGAATGAAAGAAAAGGATGAAAGCAAACACCAAAACGAAAGCACATATATTTCTTATTTTTTGCGACATAGTGAGGCGCCCTCTGCGTGAATTCCCTTTTGAACTCCATCGGCAGCAAGGACAGCATACAGCTCCGCCAACTCGATTACATGCTCTTCCCCAAAAAATCGTATAAATGGGCACTCCTATACCTTATCGGAGAATTGGCCCGAAAAAGTAAGCAATAATTAAACGTTTGGACCAAGGTTGTAAAGCAGGATTTCGGGGGGGACAAAGTGGGTAGCAAGCGTACCCATACGAGGGAAAAAATCAACGGATTTAAAATGTTACTCTTTCGATCCAGAAACTGAACAATTTCGGGCACACCTCCCCTTTAGCGCCAAGAAGAAGAGCTGTCATTGCTCGCCTTCATTATCGGAAATCAGGGTCGGTAAAATCTCTCCGGCCAAGCCGCAGAGTCTGTCTCGACATGATCGAGTGCTCGGACCCGATATCCTGGCGGACCTTTTTTTATAGCTTTTTGTGCGGTCTCGGATCGGTTTAAGTTTTTTCCGAAATACCGAGGCCGATTGACGACTGCTTCTGTTTAAATCAAAACAAACTGCCGGTACGTGGGTCTAACATGCATCGCCGGCGCATTCAAAGCCCCGCTTGTCTTTATTCAAAATGCGACACCGTATTTCCCGTGTCAAAAGGCTGAAGCGGGCATTTTCTAACTGGTCTTTTCGTCTGCTCACGAACCGGCGCCAACACCCTGTGATTAATGCTGCCATGTTTGCCGCCTAGATTCGTCTCCATCAATTCTTTCAGTTTGGTTTTACCTTTTAAGCCAAATCGGCCGAACTTGATCCCGCAACGCCTCACCGAGGGAATACTCCATGATTCCTCAGCTACCTCCATATCATAGATCACTGTGGACTGTATTCGCTCCATGTGTTGTGAATTCATGCCGAATATATTGATACTGGCCTGCCCTGTTCTAAGTTTCCTGGTCGCTAAATACTTAATACCAGCTCCGCCCGGACTTAAATCTAAGATTTTGCCCACAATAATCGGTTCGTTTGGCATAACAAACGCCGCAAAAATCTCGCTTTCAGCTTTAAGTCGTTTATGCTTTCTGTGGTCTGAGCACACGAGAAGATCCCCCCAATCAAGACCGAAGTCGCGGCGCCGAAAAAATCGGACATCGATACTCCACCCCTGCAATTTGCGTGCATTTTTATAGATATGGGGGTAAGTAGCGGATTACTTAACAATATTTATAATCCGGCCAGCTATGCCTCTCATCCCGAGTGTAAACAATTCCGACAGTGATAATTAAGGATAATGCCGCAAAACCGCGCTGGTTGTCATTCTAGCATTTGTAAAGATTTCCGACACATAAATGAAGGGAAAAAAGCTCTCGAGTTCCTGAGGCACGCGCGGGCGTCCGAAACGGACGACGCTGTAAAAACCGGGGGCTTCGATGCGGGATCGCAGAGAGTAACCGGTACTGCGCTGATTTGCATCCATCTATAATAAGCGACCCCTTTTGACTATTCTGGTTCAGTTTCTCCACACCCCTCCTGTGCCTGAATCAAGGCATTAATGCCTTTACGACATTGTTTGTTTTGTTTGTCTCCGGGATGGCTCCATCAGGATCAATTACAGCCACCACATACACGCGAGGACGGAGGGAAGGCGATCTTGCAGTAAAATATACGCTCTGACTCTGACCGGCTGCTAGAGGCCCTGCTGTCCGGCTTCCGAGAAGGCTGACCAGGTGTACCCCGTCATTTGAGAAGTAAAAGTTTATCCCGAAAGTCTTGGTCGTATTTTGATTCCCGGCATTGTGGACCGATAGTGTCTGGGAAAATGTTCCATCATAATAACTCATATAACTTGAATCGGACCACGTTCCGGTTAGATCGGGACCGTTATATTTCACCGTTACAACTTTAGTCGCTCTGGATCTCTGACCATCATTACCTTCAACGGTCAAACTAAACGACAGCGGATCGCCATCGGCCGCCACGCTCGGTGGAGTAAAGGTGAGTTTTGCCGATGTCGGATCGGACAGACTTACCGGCGCACCCCCTGTCTGGCGCCACCGAAATGAGGCGATGCCGCTACCCCGGTCTGTTGAACTTGATCCGTCAAGCGTTACGACGCTGCCCGCCTTTGCCGTCCCGTTTGGTCCCGCAATGGCATGAGGAGCAGCCCAGGTAACATTAACAAAGCAGGTATCGGTGGATTTCAGGCCCTGCTCATCTGTTACCGTTAGCCTGAAGGCCAGGGATGTGCCGCCTGATCCAACTTGAGGCGCCACAAAAGTGGGTCGAGGCGATGTCGGATCAGAAAGCGTTACGGCGGGCCCATCAATCTGCTCCCAAAGGTAGGAAGAAATATCATCATCTGAATCTGCAGATTTCGACCCGTTCAGTGTGACGGTCTTCAACGCATCAACTGTTTCATCGGGGCCGGCCTTAGCCCTGGGTGGCATATTAATCGACACCACATTGACGATGCAGGTAGCGGTCGCCTGTAGGCCGGTCGTATCGCTTACGGTCAGCATAAAGGTTAGGGCTGCACTGCCTCCCGGCCCGACCGATGGAGCTGTAAAAGACGACTGCACCGCAGCAGGATTGGAGAGGACTACCGGTGTTCCGCCGATCTGGGTCCACAAATATGATGCTATTCCGGGACCCCCTGTATCGGTGGAATTTGAGCCGCTGAGCGTCACGTTAGCCCCCCCGGCGACAATTTGATTAGGTCCGGCGTCGGCGACGGGCAGTTGGTTGACACTCCCAAAGCTCGCCGAGATGGTGTGGTTGGCCGTGACACTTGCAAAGGTATAGGAGGTGAGCGCACCTACCGGGACTCCGTCTACCTGCACACCGGCTATTTTGCAGCCAGCAACAGGAGTGATAGCAAAGGTTTGGCTTGCCCCCTTCTCGACCTTGACAGCAGGGGAAGGTGAAATCGTCCCATTGGCCCAGGCTTCAGCTATGATGGTGAAAATGTTTAAAGGAGAAAAGCTTGCCGAGATGGTATGATTGGCGGTGACATTTAAAAACGTGCGGCTGATGACCGGGCCAACCGGGACTCCATCAACTTCCACATTGGCTACCCTGTAGCCGGGAGCAGGAGTAATGGTAAAGGTTTGGCTTGCCCCGTACTCGACTGTAACAGCAGTGGAAGGGGAGATCTTCCCATCGACCCCTGCAGTAGGTGTGATGGTGAAAGTGCTTGAAGGAGAAAAGCTTGCCGAGATGGTATGATTGGCGGTGACATTTAAAAACGTGTGGCTTTCGACCGCGCCAACCAAGACTCCATCAACTTCCACATTGGCTACCTTGCAGCCGGCAGCAGGAGTAATGGTAAAG
This sequence comes from Syntrophobacteraceae bacterium, assembly GCA_052143075.1. Taxonomy (GTDB): domain Bacteria; phylum Desulfobacterota; class Syntrophobacteria; order Syntrophobacterales; family Syntrophobacteraceae; genus SbD1. The sequence continues at coordinate 57,194 of JBKQTS010000181.1, forward strand.
GTTTGACTTGCCCCGTACCCGACCTGAACGGCAGTGGAAGGGGAGATACTCCCATCGGCCCCGGCAGCAGGCGTGAGGGTGAAAGTATCTAAGGCAAATGTTGCCGCAATGGTATGATTAGCTTTTACATTTGTGAATGTGTAGCTTGAAACCGCTCCCACCGATACGTTATCGACTTGGACATCGGAAATTTGGTAATTGGCGGCAGGGGTGATAGTGAACGCTTGGTTTGCCCTTGCAGGTACGCTCACCGTCCCTGATGGGGAAATCGATCCGCTGCCCTGGGTACTGGCGGAAATAGTATAATTTGCCGTCTGATAAGCGAAATTGGCAGAAATGGTGTGGCAGGCGCTCACATTAGAAAATGTATACTGTGAGGCCGCACCAACAGATACACCGTCGATCAAAACTTCGGAAATCTGATACCCTGCGTTGGGGATTATCGAGAACGTCCGTGAACTCCCGCTGGCCGAAGCAGTGGCGCCGGCTGGCGTAATCTGGCCATTGGCAGGTGTTGCGGCCGTAATAAAATAACAGATCAACTCAGGTGAAAAACCACTTTCAGCATTTGCGGTGTATGCTGTAAGGGCGAAATAGTAGGCCTTTGACGCAGAAAGCCCGGTGACCGTATAGCTGAGGTTGGCGCCGGCATTGATAACCCAGGGGTAATTCCTGCTCTGGTTGCCGTAGTACACCTTGTAACCTATGACTGCAGGATCAGCCGACCGGCTCCATGCCAGCGTTAGCTGAGCGGAGTATGCGGTTGCGCTGAGAAAAAACACCAGGAGCAGGGCCAGAACAATACCAGCCCTGAGTTGAAAAGAATATAGTTTGGACCTTTCACACCCCCCAATGTGAAAGACTGATGCCATCGGGATCTCTCCTTCTTCCGGAGTGCGTCTACCCCGGATTCCCATCACGGATCCAAAGGTCACTCAATCTTGGACCGAAACAATAATCTTTTAGGATCGAGTTGTAAATATATTTTACCCAACTGCAGGGTTCTTTGGTTAGTCAGCCGATTTTCGCGCTTCTACGGGAACTACAAATAATATGCCAATAGACTAAGGCTACAAGAAAACAGACGACTGATGCAGGTCTGCAAGCGCTCCGGCATTGACTTGATCAGGATGCGGCCGAATCGATTTTTACATCCCGACATAACATCGGGAATGCCAGATTTAAACTTTCATGTAGTTATCTGACTACACTACTGCAGTTCAAAGCATACATCATATGGTTGGGATCTTTACGGCGTAATTCGTCGCCAAGCATGCAAATAAAAAGCAGCGATACCCATGGGCTGCCGGGATAATCCGCTTGTCGCCTGGCATTGAAGGCCTTAAAGGATACATCTGCATAGAGGGATGGAAAATACGATTTGCCCTCACATGATATGCTTACAGCTCCATGTCATTGAAAATACTATTTCTTTAGTGATATTAGGTATGCTGTTTGCTCTATTTATACCTCTTAAAATCCCCCTTGTTAATCTCTAAGTGCAGAATTAGAGTCTCACCATGGAAGGGAGGTACTCATCTTCCCTTGGAGTTCAATACACTGAGTGGTTATTTTTACTAATAACCGAAAGGACGGGAAAAATGGTTTATGAACACGATCCGGAATTGCCTTTTATGAAGATCGTGGTTAAAAACGGTTCCTCCATTGTTGGCGTTATCCGGAGGAACTTGAAAACCGGCAATTATCATTTCTACGAAAACCAGCGTGATGCACTGAATTGCCTGCTCCAGGAAACCCGGCTTGACAGAATTAAAATGAGGATAGAAGAGTTGCACAATCTTCGGAAAGTAGTCTAGAGATGACTAAGCCTCTGAACATCACGCCCCTGTCGGGGGAACTCCGAACGGTCGCCTTAACCGGTTTATTCATGAGTCCTTTATAAATAGGCGCCTCTATCAGGTGATTTCTTTTATACAGTGTATAAGGCCTGGCTTTCCCTTTTCGCAAATGAAGTAGGCGAAAATGGAACATATCGGGCTTTGTCATATACATCGCAACTATCTCCTCGAACTGCTTCGAAGGCATACAGGGCCATCTCAGTCGTCGCCCGTTGACCACAACTTAATTGAGATGAACGAGGGCTGTCCCTCATCGCTTTGATGCCGCGCTGGTTAGTCCCACCCTGCATCCACTCCCTTCGTGCCCTTTGTGGTTAGCCAGCCGCTTTAAACGTTGCGGCTATGCCGCTCAAGGTTCTTCGTGATTCCTTCGGCAGGCTCAGACATGTTCCCGCCGCAGACGAAGATTCTGCCTGCCCCACTCTTAAGTTGATGGGTATGGACCTTCGACGGGGTGAGGTTATTAGGGTTTTTCGACCTGATGTCGGAATTCCAATCCTTTTTCATCACTCTGCTGGATTCCGACTTTCGCTGGAATGACGCTCCTTAAGTTAGCGCTTATGGAGCAGAAGCCTTCCCTTTATTATGCGTGTAATTTATTCAAAATTGCTCTCCAAGTCGCCCAGCAACCCTGCCTTAGTTAGGCGTAACGGTTACAGTACATTTGGCTGAATCGCTCAACTGGTCAGTAACGTCCGTAACGGTGAGCATGAATACGAGGTCGGCATTTTGAGAGTCCGAAACGGCTGGGGCGGTAAAAATAGGGGTCATTGCCGTAGGATCGGAAAGAGTAACCGGTGTTCCGCTGATTTGTTTCCATCGATACGAATCGGTCGAGTTCACTGGATCATACGAGCCGGAGCCATCGAGCGTGACGGGCGACATCGCTGCGACAGTCAGGTCGAGGCCTGCGTTGGCAACGGGCGGCTGATCCACGGTTACTACGTTTACTATACACTGGTCTCTCGTCGTCAGTCCGAAATGATCGGTCACTTGCAGTTGGAAAACCAGGGAGGCGCCAAGGGTGCCGGGATCAGGAGCTACAAATGAAGCGATACTGCTATTGGCATCAGAAATTTCAACTCTCGGCCCATTAATTTGAACCCATCTATATGAAGCGATTGTCCCATTCGGGTCAGATGATCCTGATCCATCCAGGGTTACATTGGTATAGGGGCTAACAATCCGATCGGCGCCGGCATTTGCTGAGGGAGCTTCATCGGTTCCACTCACGTTTACCAGGCAGGAAGCGGTTCCCTTAATTCCTGCTGAATTGGTGACCGCCAGATTGAACTCAAGCATCTTTCCACTCGTAACGTTGGGGGCTGTAAAAGTACATGTAGAGGCCGAGGGGTTTGATAGTTTTACACGAGGGCCTGACACCTGAGTCCATTTGTAAGAAGCTATTCCACTCACAGTGTCGGTCGAATTTGAACCATTCAGTGACACTATGGAGCTGCTTTCCACGGCCTGGTCAGGCCCGGCGTCCGCAACTGGCGGAGGAATCTTGGTGAAGACCGCCTGAATTCTATGGTCAGTGGTCACATTGGCAAAAGCGTAACTAACCGCACGTGTAAATTTCCCGCCGGAAACCACACGGTTTAATCCCTCGCTGGAAACCGTACCAACTGATACCCCGTCGATCACCACATCTTCAAGCTGGTAATAGGCAGCCGGGGTTATGGTGAACGCCTCGTTTGCTCCTGGAGATACACTCAACCTTCCAGATGGAGAAATCGATCCGCCTCCCTCTGTGGATGACCATATGCGGTACCTGATGGGCGCAAAAGCAGCCTCAATGGTATGGTTAGCCGCCACATTCGTGAAGGTATAGCTGGAAACCGCACCAATTGATTGCCCGTCGACTCTGACTCCCGAAATTTCGTAATTGGCGATCGGGGTTATCGTGAATGCCTCGCATGTTCCTGCAACGACATTCACCTTTCCGGATGGGGAAATCGATCCGCCACCCTGAACAATTGCCGATATGGTGTGGGTAGCGATTGGCGAAAAAATGGCCGAGATGGTGTGGTTGGCTGTCACGTTTGTGATGGTATAGCTTGAAACCGCGCCAACCGAGGATCCATCCACTTCTACGCCGGCTACCTGGTAGCCGGTGTTGGGGGTGATGGTAAAGCTCTGGCTTGCGCCGGAGCTTACCGCGACAGTACCCGAAGGGGAGATGGAACCGTGTGAACCTGCGGTTGTTGTGATGGTATAGCTGGTGGCGTTGGCTGAAAAAGTGGCGGCGATGGAATGAGAGGCCGAAATCCCGTTCAAAGTGTAACTGCCAACGGGACCTACGGACTTATTGTCAACCTGCACATCGGCTATTTGGTAGCCGGCAGAAGGAGTGATGGTAAAGGTCTGGCTTGCACCCTGGCTCTGGAAAAAACTGCCGCTCGGCTCTATCGTTCCACCTGCTCCGGCAAACGCAGTCATTAAATCAATGGCCAGTTCCGGCGAGAAGCCACTCTGGTTGCCGCTGTTGTCGTAGGCGGTAATGGCAATGTAGTAGTTCGGCGAAGACAGATTTTGCAGCGTGGAGATCGTGTTGTTGCCGACGTCTACGGTGGTGGTGTAGTTCCCGGTCGATAGACCATAATATACCTTGTAACCCGCAACCTGGCTTACGTCCGGGTTCCAGGCCACCTGGGCCTGGGCCGCGGATGCATCACGAGAAATGCAAACAAGGAGAAAAAGCGAGATTGCCAGGCCACTTAGCAGGTATCCTAAGCTTCTGTTCATCTTGACCCCCTCAGGTGGACTTGCCCGGCAAATTCAGCTTCCCGAGGAGGTGCTGCATCCGCCCAGCGGTCCTGCGACCATATCCCGGTATTCCGAGACTTAGGCCAGTGACTTTGCGTCCTGCGCTTTCACGCAGTTTGCCTTTTATGGTGCCGACTAATGCTGCCGATCCGTCAGAGCAAATACGATGCCAAGCTGCTCATCCACACCGGGGAAATCTCCCTAAGTGCCGTGCACTAAGCTTTTGATCGGAATATGGACTTAGGTTTTGAATGCTGGAATTTCGGCTGGAAAGGCTCAAATCCGAGTTGTATTCCCATTTAAATTACGGTTTCGTAATATCCATTCAGAACTCAGACCCCCAGGCAGCTATAGAAATCCGCAGAGCCTTCCGATAATCATCATTGCAATTGTTGCTTGGTCGAGGCACAATCATGGCTGCCGGCGGATCGTCTGTTTTCAGGCTCCGCAAGGACAGAACCCGGGGGGAAATTTTCAATGGATCTTCAAAAACCGGTTTTAGTAACAGGCGCAGCCGGTTTCATCGGTTTTCATATAGCCTTGAAGATGCTTGAAGCGGGATGGACTGTAAAAGGTCTTGACAATATCAACGACTATTATGACGTAAAGCTCAAGCAAGACCGGCTTTCTTTACTTCTCCAATATCCCGGTTTTAAGTTTTTCAAACTTAATTTGGAGGACCATTCTGCGATTGAAGAGCTTTTTAAAGAGCATTCATTCGATATAGTGGTACACATGGCTGCTCAAGCTGGAGTTCGCTATTCGCTGATCAATCCGCGCGCTTATATTCAAAGCAATATCGATGGCTTTTTAAACGTGCTCGAGTGTTGCAGGTACACTGGAGTCAAGCATCTGGTCTTTGCCTCATCGAGCTCGGTCTATGGCGCTAACGAGAAAACCCCCTTCTCCGTACACGATAACGTGGACCATCCGGTCTCCCTTTACGCGGCTACTAAGAAAGCAAACGAGCTGATGGCCCACACGTACGCCCACCTCTATGGAATTCCCTGCACAGGTCTGCGCTTTTTTACCGTTTACGGTACCTGGGGACGTCCGGACATGGCTCTTTTTCTTTTTACTCGCGCAATACTGGCCGGAGAACCCATCAAGATGTTTAATAACGGTCTTATGAGCCGCGATTTTACCTATGTTGACGATGCTGTGGAAGCAATACTGCGGCTCATTGATCATCCTCCTGTTGTAGACCCGGAATGGGATGGACTCAGTCAGGATCCCGGCGCCAGTTTCGCTCCTTACAGGCTTTATAATATCGGGAACAACAAGCCCGTCCAGCTTCTCGAATTTGTATCGGTAATTGAGGATTGCCTTCAAATGAAGGCCCAAAAGGAATTTCTCCCCATGCAACCCGGTGATGTCCGGATGACCTATGCGGATATTCAGGATATTGCTCGCGATTTCGGCTTCCGCCCCCGAACCCCCCTGCGCCAGGGGATATCGAGTTTCATAGCTTGGTACAGGCAATACTATGGGGGCAGCAGAAACAAAGACTCGAAGCACACATAGCCGAAAGCCGGGAATGAATAGCTTCCCGCGACCATGGAAACCTTGGTTCTCTCTTCATACCTCTTGCTTCACGCCGCTGTATCTGGTTTTTTGATACGCTTTCCCGCTTTCCGGGATATCAGGAGGCCAGCGATTCCGCTTGCTAACAGAAGCAAGCTGGAAGGCTCAGGAATAGTTTCAGAGGGGGAAGGAGGAGGAGAAGGCCAATCCGGCGGTGGAGTTGGTTCCCACGGGATGAATGGGATAACAGGGATTACAGTGAGCAAGGGAAGCCAGGCGGGGAAGGAACTGCCCGCTGCTGCCGCCGCCGGCACGATAGAATCTGGAGCTACATCGTTATTTATGGCTTCCGGTAGTTTGTATTCTATAAACACTGGCTGTTTTTTCTCGTCAGGCTTACAAATGACTGCTAAGAGTTCACCTTCTGCCGGTTTGTAATCTTTGCCCTTGAGATTCGCCTCTTCTATAAGTTGAGCTGCTTCCACACTGAACGTCGTCTGCTTCTCGCTGCCTGCAAAATGCCAGATTGCCTGCTGGATGTCTTCTTTGGACCCTTTTTTATGATTGACGACATAGTTAATCTGGGTCCATTCCATGCTCTTTAATTCAGGGGGGAGATTAGGATCATAGCAGTTGTAAAGTCTGATCTTATGAATTGCGTTCCTGCGGATCGGCTTACCCTTAACCAGACACCATGACTTATAGAACTCGAAATCTACCAGGTCATACCCGTACCTGACGTCTATGAAGAATAACTCGAATCGGCTGTTTGGCCCTGGCCTTATAAACATATCGACTGGTGAATCAGGGATTTTGGCCGACGGAGGAGTCGGTGCGGTACTTGACGCAATTAGAGCGCTTCCGTGGATGTCAGACTCAGGAACCGATTCAATCGGAACCGCAAACCCAGGACTGGATGATGCAAAAATCAAAATGAAAACAAGAATCGAAGCCCCCCGCACCTGCTTCGCCTCCAATACCCCAGTTGGGTGTCATCTTATAAACAATTTTATATTAATGTACAGAAATAAAAACATAAGGGGGAAATTAGGATGTACATCGAGGGTATTCAATATACCTTATATTTATAAAATACTTAAACATTCCAGTACTTTATTTCTATATCTATAGAAACTGCTATTGACCGGCTCGAAACCCGATTCATTTTTTCTTTTTTTTCTTTTTCGTCTCCAGGCCCTTAGCCGTCTCGGATGAAGGCTCCGGCGGCTGGTCGGGAATCGCGGGGAGCGGTTTCGTCCCCAAGGGGAAAATCAGCCGGAAAGTGGTCCCTTCTCCCGGAGTGGAATCCAGTTCCATAAGAGCACCGTGTTTTTCGATTATCTGTCTTGATATACTGAGACCCATTCCTGTGCCTTCAGGTTTGCGCGTAAAGAACGGATCGAAAATGCGCCCTTTGTCTTCTTCCAGAATACCGACCCCCCAATCGTGAATCTCAAAGATTTGCCCCTGCTCCGGATGCAAAGAAGTGCTTATCCTCAATTTTCCACCCCCCGGCATCGCCTCGATGGAATTGATTATCAGATTCATCAAAACTTGGCAGATCTGATTGAAATCCATTACGGTGGGGGGCAGATCCGGCCACAGATCGACCGAAACTTCAGCATGGGCCTTTATGAGATACATTTTCGACATATCCAGGCAATGGCGCACTACTTCGTTCAGGTTATGGGGCATGAACTGAGGCTCGCGAGGCCTCGCGAAATGGAGTACCTGCTGAATGATACGGTCCATCTTCCGTATTTGCTCGAATACGTCTGCGAACATCTCCTGCTGGGCCGGTTTTAATTCCAGCTCGCGCCGAAGCATCTGGGTATTGAAGTTTATAGTAGCAAGCGGGTTTCGAATTTCGTGAGCTATTCCAGCGGCCAGCGTCCCCAGCGCCTTGAGCCGCAGCGCCTGCTGAAGGTGTTGGTCGAGTTTCCTGGCTTCAGTGGCGTCCTTCTCAAAATAGATCACCCGCTCCAGGTCCCCGGCCACGTTGAACACGGGAAACGCGTGATAGTGGTAGTAGCCTCCCCAGCGCGGGTGAGAGCCCTCCCTGCGAATAGGCTGAGAACTCCACATGCATGCCCGAATGGGACACGCGACATGCGGATGCTCAGTCCCGTAAATTACCTGAGGGTATTTTCGCCCGACCAGGTTCGGCCCGTAAACCATCTCACTGGTGCGGTTCACTCGATAAATCCGCATCCTGTTATCAATCAGGAAAATGGCGTCCTGAATGGCGTCAAAGCTGATCTCCAGTTCGCACTTCGCTCGTTCTACCGAGTCGAAGAGCATTGCATTCTGGATGGAAACCCCGAGTTGGTTTCCGATGGCCCTCAAAAGTTCGCTTTGCCCCGCTCCTAGCTCATACGTTCCGTCATTGGTGACGTAAAGCAGCCCTACGACGTTCTTGTGTGACATAAGAGGGATGCAGATGATTTCGTCGATTCCCTCCTCTTCCATGCGCTCGCGCAGGACGGGAAAAGCAAGCTTTGAGATCGGAAACCACCTGACCGGGTCCTTATCCTTGTACCTGCCCATCATCTCTGAGGCCATCGTCAGGTACTGGATGTAGTTGAGCAGGGTGGGCGAGAATCCATGATGAGCCGAAAGCTCGAGCCGCCACTTTTCACCCGATGATTCTTTGACGAGGTACAGAGCCCCCATCTTTAACTTAAGGGTATCGAGAATATTGGAAAGCGCGCGCTTGAGAACGTCATGAAGATGCGGTGAACTGTAGATAGCAGAAAAGATATCGTAGAGTATCTGAAGTTCCAAATGCCTGGTCAAATTTTCCTGGCCACGCTTTACACTCTTGGCGCCAATCGTCTTTGACTTATCTAGCTTCATTTTCAATAACAATTCTGCCCGACGATTTGAAACAAAGCCGGATCAGGGCCTGGTCGAACGCCTGCCAATAGCTTCCCATTGAGCATGAATTACCCGAGCGACCCGTACGGATGCCGCGTCGACCATTTTCCCATCCAGGGCGAACGATCCCAGTCCCACCGCCCGAGCCTGTTCATAGGCCTCCAGGATCCTTACAGAACGTTGGAAATCTTCCTCACAGGGAGAATAGACTTCATTTACAATTGCAACCTGATCCGGGTGAATCACCCATTTGCCGTCGTACCCCAGTGCGGCGCTCATCAGGCATGAACGCCTCAGACCTTCGGAGTCTTTGTAGTCTCCATAAGGGGCGTCGATAGCTGCCAGACCGGCAGCTTTCGCCGCCATTGCCATCCGGCTTAATGGAAAATGGAACCTGTGACCCGGGTAAAAATCTTCCTCCTCACCGTGACCGCTCACACCCTTACTCAACATGGTCAGGGAAGCGCTGTAATCAGCGACCCCAAATACGAGCGTCTCAATCCGCGGTGAGCTGAATGCGATTTCCCCGGCCTTTAGCATTCCCGACGCCGTTTCTATTGAAGGTTCAAGCCCAATCGGCCTTTCAAAGCCCATCCGAAGCTCTATCTGGGTCAGAAGATAGTCGATCGCTTTTATTTCCGCCGGGTCATCGACCTTTGGGACAACCATCGTATCGATGTATTCGCCCGCTTCCTCGACTACATCAATTATATCACGGTAGGCAAAGGGCGTATCCATCGCATTTATGCGAATCGACCTGAGCTTTCCTCGCCAATCCTGTTCCCTGAATGTGGAGATAGCCCGTTTGCGGGCCTCCTCTTTTTCATTGACCGGAACGGAATCTTCGAGGTCCAGCATGATAACGTCAGCCTCGAGTTTGAAGGCCTTGGAGACCATCTTTTCGCGGTTTGCGGGAACAGAAATTATAGAACGGCGAAGGCAAGTTGAGTTTTTCATGTGATCTCCATCAGCTATAGAAGTCACGTACATCCGCACAAGTCACGCGAATATAGATCTTACACGTCATATTTTGACCACAACCGTTGAAACCTCTGCGTATTCCGAATCCTCCTTTTCGCGTTTTTCCTTTATGGCAGCCTGGGCGGCGGCAAGAGTGGCAATCGGGATTCTGTACGGTGAGCAGCTAACATAATCGAGCCCTATTCTGTGGCAGAACTCGACGGAACTGGGATCGCCTCCGTGCTCGCCGCAAATACCGATCTTGATATCCGGCCGGACGGAACGTCCTTTTCTAACGGCGATCTCCATAAGCCCGCCCACCCCCTTCTGATCGAGCCGGGCGAAAGGATCGTGCTCCCATATTTTATTTGTCAAATAGACCGGAAGAAACTTGCCCGCATCATCACGGCTGATACCGAATACAGTCTGAGTCAGATCGTTGGTCCCGAAAGAGAAAAATTCCGCGTGCTCGGCGATTTCGTCGGCGGTCAAGGCCCCGCGCGGCACTTCGATCATCGTCCCTATGTGGTATTCGATGTCGACTCCATACTCTTCCATAACCTCGCGGGCAACGGCTTCCACGACATCCCTCTGATTTTTGAACTCACCAGCGTCGCCGACCAGTGGAATCATTATATCAGGACGCACGTCCATACCTTCCCTGGCAACCTCGCAGGCGGCTTCCATAATCGCCCTGGCCTGCATCCGGGTTATTTCCGGGTAGGTCACTCCAAGGCGGCATCCGCGGTGGCCAAGCATCGGGTTAGCCTCATGCAGGCTGACCACCTTGGCGTAAAGCTGTTCAAAAGGGATACCCATCTTGGTTGCAAGCTTCTGAATGTCCTTTTCATCTTTTTCGGCGGGGAGAAATTCATGGAGGGGAGGGTCAAGTGTTCGAATAGTCACCGGTTTTTCTCTCATGACCTTGAACAGGCCCTTGAAATCTTCTTTTTGCATCGGCAGCAGCCTGGCTAAAGCCCCTTCACGTCCCTCGGAGTTTTCGGCAAGAATCATTTCCCGAACGGCTTCGATCCGGTTACCTTCAAAGAACATGTGCTCTGTGCGGGTGAGTCCTATTCCCTCAGCCCCGAATGCTATGGCATCCTCGGCCTGGTTCGGTTGATCGGCGTTGGTCCAGATCTCAAGGCGGCGGAACTCGTCCGCCCAGCCCAACAGGGCCACGTAATCCTGGTATATTTGAGACCTTTGCGGCGCGAGACTCTTGTCTACGATAACGCGGAGCACTTCTGAGGGCCGCGTCGGAATCTGGCCGGCAAAAACCTCCCCGACGGAACCGTCGAGCGAAAGGTACTGCCCTTCCCTGATCACGCGGTCACCAATAGTCATCCTCCGGTTGTGGTAATCGATTTCGAGGTCCGGGCAGCCGACCACACAGACTTTTCCCATCTGGCGGGCAACAAGGGCCGCGTGGGAGGTCATTCCGCCGCGCGCAGTCAAAATTCCGCGCGAGGCGTGCATACCTCGAATATCATCGGGGGAGGTCTCAAGACGCACGAGTATAACTAACTCGCCCCTCATCGCCCATTCCTCCGCATCGTGAGCATTAAACACCACCCGGCCTGTTGCCGCTCCCGGGCCCGCGTTGAGACCTCTGGTCAGCAAGTTGCCATCCTTGACTGCATCCCTTATAGCCTTGGGGTCGAACGTGGGCCGCAAGAGTTGGTCCAGTTGATCGGGTTCTACCCGCATCAGCGCTTCCTGCTTACTTATAATGCCTTGCCGGACCATATCCACCGCAATCTTAAAAGAGGCGAAACCAGTTCGCTTGCCGGTCCGGGTCTGCAACATCCATAGTTTATTGCTTTCGATAGTGAACTCGATGTCCTGCATGTCCCGGTAATGCTGATCCAGCTTGGTGCGAATGCCTTCGAGTTCGGCATAGATCTCGGGCATGGTTTCTTCTAAAGACAGACTATCGCCATCCCCTTTCTGCCTTATGTTAATTGGCAGCGGGGTCCTGATGCCCGCAACTACGTCCTCGCCCTGGGCATTCATCAGGTACTCGCCATAAAGCACATTCTCGCCTGTGGCCGGATTGCGCGTGAAGGCCACGCCCGTACCGCAATCCTCACCCAGGTTCCCGAATACCATGCATTGCACGTTTACGGCCATACCCATGGAATCCGGAATGTTGTTGAGCTCGCGATAGGCAATCGCCCTGGGATTGTGCCATGATCCGAATACCGCCGCGATGGAGCCCCAAAGCTGATCCCAGGGATCGTGCCGAAATTCCACCTTCTTGCGTCCACGAATCAAAGCTTTGTAGCGTTCGATTAATTCCTTGAGGTCGGAGGCGGCAAGCTGATTGTCGAACTCAACGCCGCTTTTCTTTCTCGTTTCCTCGATCAACACGTCAAAGGGGTCGTGCTCATCTTTGGATTGGGGCTTCAAACCAAGCACCACGTCCCCATACATCGCGATGAGGCGCCGATAGCAATCATATGCGAACCGTTCGTCCCCAGTCTGCTTGATTAGACCCTGCACTGTATGATCATTGAGGCCGAGATTCAGGATAGTGTCCAGCATGCCGGGCATACTGAGCGCTGCGCCGGAGCGCACCGAAACAAGCAGGGGATTCTCAGGATCGCCGAATTTTCGCCCCATAAGCTCTTCGAGCCTGTGCAGGGCCTCTTCGACCTGACCTTTTAATTCGACTGGGTACTCGCCGCCATGCTGATAATAACATGTGCACACATCGGTAGTGATTGTAAAACCAGGAGGCACAGGGATGCCCAATCGGGCCATCTCCGCCAGGTTGGCGCCTTTGCCGCCCAGCAGAGCCTTCATTTTGGCGTCGCCGTCCGCTTTTCCTTTTTCAAAAAAATAAACATACTTTGGCATAAGCACTCCCCTAAATTAAACTTTGCGCTGGATCAGAACGCCAAGCAAGCCAAGACAATACAATATGTCACATTAAGCACAACTTCGACGGTACTGCAATGCTTAAAAGGGGGCAGTTTTGTTCCAGCAGGGTGAATCCTCAGAACCACTCGAGCAATAGGTGGACATTCCCGCGAAACGGCTCATTGCTTTAAATCGGGGACGAAGGTTCAAATGGTGACCGCGCTTGGGTGGGATCGACGTCGCGAGAATAATTCAGGCCCGCCCTCACCGCTCTGCACAGAAAGGGCGGGCCTGAAGCAGATTTCAGATTTCAAGCCATGAATCGGAATAGAGTGTCTGGCCCAGGATTACTTTGGCCGTCTTTACGTATTTGCGCTCCTCGTCTGAAAGGGTGTTCACGTCAAGGGATTGTCCATCCTCGACCTGATGTACAAGAGCCTCCAGCTTCGGATGTTTGCCTCTTGCAATTTCGTGAAGCTTGGTGTCGAAGCAATCGACAATTGCAGAATACAGTCCATGCCGCTTAAGAATGATCAGCATGACCTGGTTCAGGATCGGGCGCAGGTGATCGGGCGGACCGTTGGAAACATTCGAAAGCCCGATGGTGCTTCTGCATCCCGGAGCTATATCCGCGAACATTTTCATGAACTCCAGAACGCTCATGATCTGAATCTGCTGAACATTTACCGGCGTCTGGATAGGATCAACGTAGATACGCTCAGGATTTATGCCGAATTCTCCCGTGGCCTTGAACACCAGCTCGGCGCAAAGCGCTCCTCGTTCGTTTTCGTCCCTTGGCATTCCTTCGGGCCCCCAGAGCAAACCGACAAATTCGGCATCATACTTGGCGGCAAGCGGAAGAAGGGCTTCCATTCTCTCGGGCCGAACCATTATCGAATTTATAAGCGGCCGGTTCTTCTTGCATGCTTTCAGGCCGGCTTCTATCGCCTTGACATTCGAGGTGTCCAGAGCAAGAGGAACATCCACAGCTTCCTCTATAGCCGGAACGAGCCAGCTCATGAGATCCTCTCCAGTCTTTCCCGCCGGACCGATATTTAGGTCTATCCAGTCCATTCCGGCTTTGGCCTGCTCGATTGCAAGCTCCTGAAGGGGTTTGGCTTCTCTTGCCTTCAGGGCGGCCCCATACTTCACGCTCATTATGTTGAGGTTTTCACCTATCAGCTTCATTCCTTCATCTCCCGTCTACGCCTTCATACTTTTGAGATATTTCGGGATCTGGCTGGCTTCCCTGGGACCGACCGAGATGGTCCAGCCCGCGCCGAGTTCTTCCTCCAGCTCACCGCTTATACCGGCCGCATACCCTGGGATGATAAGGTTTTTGTGTTTTACCTTGTCCTTGATCCCACACTTGTTGATGAAGGTCCCTACGCTTTCACCCGAAAACTTCCCGGCGGCCCACGCGGTCATGACCGAAAGTCCCTCGGTGTCTTGAACGCAGAGCCACGATGGCACCCTGCTCGACTCGATTTCACCCGATACGATAAAGTAGGTCAGCGAAAAGTTGCACGTCACAAGAACCGGGGAGTTCTCATCGGGATTGTTAATCGGATATATTCCCTGCTCGGCTGTCATCGGCCGTTGCGGGTCGGTGTAAATATTGAGCCTCCCCAGCAGAAGCGGGAAAATCACGTGCGGCTGAAGGTCGCTCAGAACTATTATCGCCCCGTATTTGGCCACGAAAGTGGCTGCCACAAGGGCTTCGTCCATGATCCCGTCACCTATTTCGTTGGCCATGATTATCGTGGGGAACCCGAGCGGCCGGAACCTGTCTTTGAGGGCGGCGCGGCGTATCACTATCTGTTCTTCGAACGCTTTCTTGAGTTCTCGGGACCCGGTGTCGATTACCATGTCCTTGAGTCCCATTCCGGACAGCTTTTCGGTAAGCGCGATAACACTGTCCAAAGAGCCGTCCCCCTTAACAGCAAGTGGACACCCGGCCGCCTTGGCGAGATTTCCAAGCGCCTCGGCGTTCGCTGAGGTTGCAGCATAAAGCAGAGGTTTGTTTTCTTTGAATGAATCAGCGGCCGCAGTGAGGACATCAACCGAATCGGACATGAAAATCATTGACGCCCCGACCTCGTCAGTAATCTTCTTGGCCAGAGCGCAAAATTTGGCTGCATCACCGTTGGCGTCCTTTAACGCAAACATCTCAGCCCGAAGTTTAAGTCCGACCCGGTCATATTGCGATTTTTTGAAGCGCTCGATCTTTCCGGCAACCGAAGCCGCATCTTCATCAGTTGAGACTAGAACGGCAAAGCCCGGGGGGTTCACAAAAGTTTTCTCATGCCTGAAAAGCACTGTCTCGCCGCCGACCTTTACAGCGTAATCGCCCAGCCCGATTGTAAGCGGCCGAATGGGAGGCGCCGATTCGGTAGCAAGTTTTTCCTTGGCCTCTTCGGACACGTAGGGACACTTTTCCAGTTCTGCCTTGCCCGAGGCAAGGTTCATAGCAAAAGCCAGGCAGGTTGGAACCCCACACTCTCCACAATTGGTCTTGGGCAGCAACTTAAAGATTTGAATCCCGGTAAGGCCCATGTGAGTTTTCTCCTGATAAGAGTTTAGTTCCTCAATGAGACCGGGCGCAATATCTGCGCCCGGATCATTATCAGCCAAGAATGCTTTCCATCGTCAGAGCAGGATGGCCCGCCTGTTCCAGGAAGGCATAAATCTCGTCTTCAGTGGTGCCGTTTTCCTCGGTTGCGATCATATCGACGAAATTCGGAATGCCCATTTCCTCGCCGCGCTTGACAAGTCTGCTGCGAAGTTCCTCTTTGAACATCTTTGGCATCCATACAAGCCGCATGAGACCGCCGTCACCCGCAATGAACTTGCGCTGAGTGACGTTGTACTTGCTGTGACCCACAAAACCCGGCGTAACGTTTCCTCCGCCGATCGTACCGGCAAGCGTGGTGAATTTCATGCCGCTGGGGGTCATGCCTGCGTAGTCACGGTTTACGGTCATGATTCCGTTGCACATCGGCAGGACCGCTGCGATGCACTCGCAACAACCGCAGGTGGTCATCGGGTCGTAAACCAGGCTGTAGAAATTATAGCTCGAAATCGACTGCCTCGATGCCTTGTAGACGAAGTCGTTTACACCCTTCCAGTTACCCAGTTTGGGATCCAGGGTGTCACCCTTCTCAACGGGCTGGTTGGGACCCGTCGGATTAATTTCATTAGAGGCCTTGCAGTCGAGCCAGTTATAGGCGCCGCAAAGGCCCGTTCGCTCGGGGCTTATCACGCAGACGTGCGTAGGGGCAAAAGACTGGCATAGCGTGCAGGAGTAATATGTTTCTGTACCCTCGTCCGTCATGCCCTCGATGCGCTCGTCGCGTGTTCTGTACGCAGCCTGCGCGACAGGCAGGATTTCTTTGACCTTGGCCTGGTCTGTATAGATCTTGACCTGGCATTTGTCAAAAATAGCGCCGAAATCCTGATGATATTTAGCGTGCAGGATTTTCCCGATGTGTTCGAGGGTAAAGCCCTTATCGACCGCCTGCGTAGAAATCCTGTACCAGGCTATATCGCGCTGGCCGATATGCATGACGCCCTGGGCGTAGTTTACCAGGTGGTGAATCTGGCGCTCGAGGATCGGTTCATAGTCTTCCTGCATCTTGCGGCCGGCAACTTCGACCACTACCGCCATGGGCAATCGCGAACCTGCGGGCACGTCCTTGATATCGGGGCCGATGACATCCACCCTGCCGTCCTCTACCGTTCCCATGTCGGCAATCCGGACCAGTTCGCAGCAAGATGTTTTCCCGCCGCCGCATTCGAGGTAGACGTCGTCCTTGCGCACCCGCTCGCCCTCGAAAGCCGGACCGTATGCAATTGGGATCGGAATTTCGGTAATGGTCACCTTGAGTCCGCGGACTTCGATCGACTTTGCCGTTATCTGTTCGTAGGGGATGCTGGAGACAACATGTTCGTAGGTGCACACACCAGTGGGCAGGATCTCGGGAATGTCGGTGTCTGCAATTGTCGGGAAGCCCCAGTTGATCGCCCCGGCTGCGTTGGCGGCCCACTCGGCGTTTACTTCGCCAAAAGCGTTCACAAACGCGAAAATACGGTCTTTGTTGTATTTCAAAACGGTCTTGAAATCTCCGGGCTTGACCCCGCCAAAGGCCATGGCGGCACGGTTTGCAAAACCCAGCGCGAATACTGCTGCCGAGATATCGGGACCGAAGGGCACCAGGCGCGTGTTCCAACCGATTTCTACACCTGCATCGACAAGCTGCTGGGAAAACGTGGTGCCCGTCTGATTGGCGCACATGAAGATATAGAGATTCTTTTTCTGATAATCTTCGGCGATCATTTTGGCGATTTCCGGATTAGGGGCAGCACCGACGATTGCGGCAAAACCGGGAGCGCTGCCGTCAACGAACTCGATGCCTCTCTTTCTCATGATCGTATCGTCGGCGGCGCCAAGCCACATTTTTCCGTTGTCAATATCGCATTCTTCACCCGGATAATAAAAGTCGGGCTCATCAACATATCGGATCGCCTCAACCACTTCTTCAGCCAGAATGGCGGCCATTCCGGAATCCAGCGTCCCTCCAAGGTAAGGAAGGTTGATGTTATGCTGGGCTTTGATGTGCGGAGGCAGAAGCTCCCGGCATAATTTTATTACAGGCTCGGCGTCGGCCAGTTTTTCAATTTTGATGCCGAGAATTGAGTAAATGATGGGAAGATAGTAAGCCGTATTGGGAAACCCTATCGGCTGGTTCGCCCCATACTTATCCATGGCCTGTTTGAACTTGCCTTCAGCCTTGGAAACTATATTGTAAGCTCCCTGGATCGCTGCAAAAGCGACTAACCTGGACATAACTGAACTCCTTTTTCTGTTTTTCCTTGCAACGAGGCCGGCTTCAAGCCGGAATTAACATACGGATTGACTTCACGGGACCGGTCCCGGCTTAACCTTCAGCCGCTCTGCGGTCTTCCATGCTGAACAGTTTCCGCTCGCGTTGCTCGGAAAGGCCGAGCGCGGCCCTCTTCTTGTCGATATGGTCAATCATCATATGGGCCATCTCGAGCGGGTCGTTCGAGAATCCCCACTTACCGAAGCCCTGTTCCTCGAGGCCTTTGAAGAGCAGATCGTGGAACTTTGTGCCCTCTACAGTCGGGAAGGTGACTCCGAAAATTGTGTAGACGCCCGATGCCACAAAATACTGCCCGATGCAGATGGCTTTTTCACTCATATACTCCGGGGCGGCGCCCGCTACCGGCAGGTCGGACAGCTTGTCGCCAAGTCCGCCCACCCGAACCATCTCGGCGCACGCAATAAGTATGCGGCTGTTGTCGACGCAGGACCCCAGGCTTAAAACAGGCGGAATCCCGACCGTTTCGCATACTTCCTGAAGACCCTCACCGGCAAGCACCGCCGCATCCGGTTTCATTAGGCCGGCCTTGGCCAGCGCGATCTGCGAGCATCCGGTCTGGACCACCAGAACGTTATTTTTGATAAGTTCCTTCACCAGTTCTACATGCAGGTAGTCCTGCTTCACGCGCGGGTTGGTGCAGCCGACAACGCCCGCTACGCCTCGAATCCGGCCGTTGATGATGTTGTCGTTCAACGGTACATAGGACTCGCGGAACTTTCCTCCCAGCATGTAGTTGACGTACTCATGTGAGAAACCGTGCACGCCCCAGTCCTGCCGCTGCGGAATGACGATCTTCGCGGTGCGGCCCGCGAAACGCTGGATAGCCAGGTCGATAATCTGGTTCGGGGCTCCCAAAGGGTCGTGTTCATCGAATTGTATGTGCGTAGCACCTTCGATCTTGGCCCTCGGGTTGGTCGTATAAACTTTCGTCCCGTAGCATTCAGCGATCTTTGGCAGGGCTTGCATGATGCACTGGACGTCCACACCTAGTGCGTCGACTGCGCCTGTCGCGATAATGGGCTCAGCGGAAACGAAATTTCCGGCATGGGGAATACCGTGCCGTCCCAGCACTTCGGCGCCCGAGCAGCACATGCCCAGCAGGTTGAGCCCTTTTGCTCCGGCGGCCTTGGCCTTCTCCAGATTGGCGGGCTCATTGGAAGCGGCAATCATGCCTTCGAACAGAAGTGGCTCGTGGCCGTGAATCACAATGTTTACCTGGTCTTCCTTCAGAAACCCCATATTTACGCCGGCCACCCTGGGCGAAGGAGTGCCGAAGAGGATATCCGATATCTCGGTTGCAACCATGGACCCGCCCCACCCATCGGCCAGGGCCGTGCGGGAGCACTGTTTTACGATGTTGTTGTAGTCCTGGTCAACACCCATATGAGAACGGTGCATCAGCTCCATAATTTCGCGCATCGCGCCGCGTGGAACGATCCCGGCTTTGCGCCACACCTCCAGGGTTTTCGGAGGAACGCGCTTTGCGAAAGGAATTTCCCCCTCGACCTGCGTATACGTCCTCTCCAGTTCCGCATAGAGGTCGTTGGCTATGTCCTTGATCGACCTGCCCTCAACTGCGATCCCGATGCTGTCTGCGACATTTTTGAGTTTCTTTTCGTCCTGAATCTTGAAATGAGTGATTCGCCCGTTAACCACTTCGCGGAAAACATCGAGCATGCCCATGCCGTGGTCCGTATGAGCGGCCCCGCCGGCTGCCACATTGCGCGCGAAGTTCCGGGCCGCGATCGTGTCGATTGTCGCCCCACAGACTCCAACCTTGGCATAAGGGTCCCTGGAGTTAAGCCGGCATGGCCCCATGAAGCAGTGCTTGCAGCAGGCCGCCTCGGCGCCGATGGGACAGGGCTTCATTTCGGCCGCCCGGTTGAACATGGATTCGTGCCCATCCTCCTCCAGTTTTTTGAGCATCTGGAGAGTGCTCGGGCAACTGGTCATCTCTCTAAAGTCAATTTTTTTTGCCTTCTTTTCTTCTGCAATTGAAACTGGTTTCTTCTCATCAGACATGTAGCACCTCATTTTCCCCTTCCTGGGGAGGTTCGTTTTACCGATAAACCACTTGCGCAGCCGATTATCCGCAAGATTACATCATCTTGGCTATATAGTTTCTCACCAGCTTTACCGCTTCAGGGTGACGCATAACCACCACGTCAGCCCCGGCAATCAAAAGGTCAACGGCTGTGATTGCTTCCATCAAAATACCGCGTTTGGCCGGATCTCCGAGTTCCGGAGCATCTTCGGCGCTCAGGTTCGATTCCTTGCACTTCCACGTCTCGTTCGCAACATTGACGATAACCGGCTGCTGGAGCTTTTCGTCTTCCTGGGTGAGTGCAGCCTGTTCGAGGCGCTCAATGACTGAATGGGAGTACTCGAGCCCATATCCGAGCCCGCCCGTAGTCGGGTCGATTAACAGGTCGTCCGAACTTACCCCGAGGTTTCCCAGCAGGATGTTGAGCTGCTTTGCCAGGTTTATGTCAATCGGGGTAGAAGCCACAGTCACCTGTTTGTAGCCCAGGCATGCAGCTCCGATCTGCTTGTAGTCGCCTTCTTCCACCGGACATAATGCGAGTCTGCGGCCCGAGCAACTTTCGGCAACTTGCCTCATAACCTCGATGTCCTTTTCGTGGTTGGCGACACCCCAGACGATTACGGGCACATCAACGGCGTCCACTACTTTTTTAACAGTTGCGGCTACTTCGGCCGCCGCCCGGTTGTCACCGTTGGGATCGGCGCTTTTCGTCTGGACCACTATCATCTCGGCCCCATAGTCCTGTACGCACTTGCGGGCCCAAGCCGCCGGATCGCCGAGCACGCCGCTGAAGGGCGCCTTGGCCGCCTCGGCCCAGTCCTCGCTGGGATCCTTGTCCCAGACCTCCATTGCTATCCTGGGAGCATTCGGGATGGATCCCTCGAATGAATGGAAGGAATAGACCCCTTTCCCGCCAACCGTAACCGCTTTGTCTCCACTTCCAAGGGTTACCTCCCTGAACTTTCCCGAATACACCTGTTTTGATGCTTGAAATGTCAAGGCCAGCCTCCTTCTTGAGAGTCGATTTCACGTCAATCCGCGGGCTGATTAAGGCTTCTGAGCGCTATGCTTGACCCGAACCAGCGGAACACATATACGAAAAGAAACTACCTGCTTTGTGCCAAAACCTTGGGGTTCTCTCCTGCCAGACCGAAAGTGCTTTCCTTCGAGGGTGCCTGAGAAGCTCTCATGGTTATCGCACGGTTCCACGAGGGTGCATCTGACGGATTCAACACGAGGATATGCCCAAGCGAATGAAACTCGACGACGTGAAGTGCATGAGCGTGAAAATGAACACAAATCAGCGGGCAAGTGTCTTTCATTCCCTTCTTGGGCGATGGAACCACTGCTTAATAATTTGATTGCGGTAAAATGTCAACCATTTTCCTGCGGGCACTGACGCCGAATTCGATACGCTCGACGCGGGCCAAAAATGCATGCACAAAGTTGAAAAGCGCACAGTCTGACAAACTGGACATTGCGAAAAAAGGCGCGTTTTTTCTGCCGCCATTCCCAATCCTGGAATATTTCAGGCAGATACCTTTGAAAGAGGGACCACGAAAAACCGGGGTCCCACGAAATTTACTTGTTTTCCTCTCCGGAAAACGGTAAGTGCCGAACGGAAGCGTTCAGGCAGGAAGGCCGCCGAGTGGCGCAAATGCGACGCACAGAATTGGATAATTGAAGAAATGACCTTTGGAGGCGCTGGCTCAAATTCGAAAGTGCGAATCATTCACTCGCGGCTGTTCGCCCTGTTAATCTTTTTGCTGCTGATGGTAAGCGGAAACAAAATTGAGAGCGCTCTTCGGCAGGGCCTCATTGATTTCGCCGGCCTTGCGTGTGTTACAGTCTGCGCCTTTGGCAGGGTCTTGAGCTCTATCTACATTTCCGGCAACAAGACAAGCACCCTGGTGGAATTCGGACCTTACTCGGTAACGCGAAATCCGCTCTACCTGTTCAGCCTGATCGGCGTAGCCGGGATCGGGCTCGCTTCCGGGAGTCTTCTGATTATCGCTTTGCTCACGCTCTCATTCGGGCTTTATTACCCTTTCATAATCCGTCGGGAGGAAGCGGGCATGAAGGCGCTGCACGGCCCGGAATTTCAATCCTACATGGAGCGGGTGCCCAGATTTTTACCGAAGATGTCCCTCTACTCGGAGCCCGACACTCGTGTGGTCAAAACGAAGCAGCTAAGAAGAGCGCTCGTGGACGCCAGTTATTTCATCTGGATTTATGGAGCAGTGCAACTGATAGAAAAACTGCATGAAGCCCGCATACTTCCGGTATTGTTCAAGATTCCGTGAAATGTCTCTCGAACAACTCAAGGTCTTCCCTGGACCATAGACACAGGATTAATCTTTCCAGACTCGTTTCCTGACCCTCCAGAAATTCTGAAGCGGTTTTCAGCATGATTTGGGCGCACCTCTCTTTGGGGAAGCCGAAAATACCGGTGCTGATGGCTGGAAAGGCAATGGATTTCATTCCCATTTCGGTTGCGCGCTTAAGGCTGTTGAGGGTTGCGTTGCTCAGTTTTTCGTCCTCGTCCCCCTCACCGTACACCGGGCCAACGGCGTGAATCACGTAGGAGGCCTTGAGATTCCCCCCTCCGGTAACGACGGCCTCGCCCACCCGGATCGGACCTATCCGGTTGCACTCCTCCTGAATGCTCGGTCCGCCTTTGGTCCGGATGGCGCCTGCAACGCCGCCCCCTAACTGAAGCCCTGAGTTGGCGGCATTGACGATTGCATCTACCGCAAGTTCAGTCAGATCGCCCTGAACAAGTATTAGTTTTCTGCCGCGAATTGTTTTTTCCATCTGTCTCCCCCTCTATCTCGTATCCATCCCGAAACCCCGGACAAATTCCATGCCCCGCGAGGTTTCCGTTCGGAAAGAAGACATTTTTCGCCATGGCAAGGAAATCAAGGGTTTGCGCGGAGGCATACATAGGTACGCCGCACAAGAAAACCCGGAGATTGACACGGCCAGGGCGGAAAAGGGCACTTTCCGGATGGAAACTATTTCACAATGGACTTCAGCGAAAAGGCTGCTGCGCAAGACGCCGTGCAGATGAGATTTTCTTTAACCTGATACCGGCCTGGCGTCTAGAGCCTGACGATTTCCATCCCCTTTTTCCGGTATGATTCAAGATGCGAATCGGTAGTGTAGACGGCGGTGACGTTCTCGGCGAGAAAGGCTGCAAGGATGAGCGAGTCGAATGCGGGCATCCCGAGCCCGTGGCTTATGCGAGCAGCTTGGGAAAGCAGTTCCGGTGTCTGTATCCAATGAAGCCGGCAGACTGCCCGGATGCCATCGAGCAGGACCTCGGACCCTGATATTGCCCCCTTTAAGGCGAGCCGCTCGATCTCGAAGAGTGTCAGACAGGAGACAAGGGCCTCCTTTTCGCCCTCTATGAGTTGCTCCCAAAGGGCGACGGCTTGACGGCCGCCGCGCAGAAGTTCGACGAAAAAACCCGTATCAAGCCCTATCATCGCGCCTTCCTTCATCCAGGATGGAATCCGCGTCATCGGATACGCCCACCTTCCCGGCGAGTTCCAGGACTTTGCTTCCAAGCGCTTTTCTTCTCGAATCGAGAATGTAGTGGCTCAAAGCCTCACTGGCCAACCGCGAGACCGAGACACCGCGATTGGAGGCCTCCCGCTTCAGGTTTTCATTCAAGCTATCGGGTATGTTGACCGTAATCCTCATAGGTCCGCTCTCCTTTTATGCAACATAGCATAACGTATGCGCATAAAACAAGGACAGGAAGCCATATTCTTCCTTCAGACCGTTTGGTTTTCTGAAGCTTCACTCAGACTCCAATCCCCGGCGATTTGCCGATGTTGCCGGCTTTTGAGAATGCCAGGTTTACAAACCGGCGATTTTCCGCTATACAAACAGTTTCAGGAAATAATTCAAATCCTTAGGTGGACGGAATGGCTTTTACGGTCCAGGATCACTATTTTCGCAAGGCAAAGAAGGAACATTACCTTGCGAGGGCTGTATACAAACTCGAAGAGATTCAAAAAAAATATAAGATATTGAGGCCGGGAGACCGGGTCCTTGACCTGGGGGCCGCCCCGGGATCGTGGATTCAACTCGCCACAGAGGTCGTTGGACAGTCCGGCCTCATTGTGGGGATCGACCTGAAGCCGATCGAACACTCGTTTCCAAACCGCGTAGTGACTTTGCAGGGCGACATCTTTGACCGTGAATTCGTTGAGGAAGCCCTGCGCGGCCATCTCCCGTTCAACGTTGTGCTTAGCGATATGGCCCCGGCCACCTCCGGCATAAAGGTGGCCGACAGCGCCCGCTCGGCGCTTCTTTTTGAGCGTGCATTCGAAATAGCCCGCTTGGCGCTGGAACCCGGAGGGACTTTTCTGGCCAAAATATTTCATGGGTCGGAGTTCCACCAGTTGCTCGGCGAGCTCAAGAAACAATTCGGCCGGACCAGGGTCATAAGACCCGAGGCTACTAGAAAACAGAGCAGAGAAATTTATATACTCGCCATGAATTTGAAAAGGACGTAGCAGGAGGCTTTCATGTCAGGTCATTCGAAATGGGCAACCATCAAGCACAAAAAAGGGGCCGCTGATGCCAAGCGCGGAAAGGTTTTTACGAAATTGATAAAAGAGTTAATGGTGGCGGCCCGGATGGGAGGTGGAAACCCCGAGGGCAATCCTCGGCTGCGGGCCGCACTTTTGGCCGCAAAGGCCGAGAACATGCCCAAAGACAACATCGACCGAGCCATAAAGAAGGGCACGGGCGAACTCGAGGGCGTAAATTACGAGGAAATGATGTACGAGGGATACGGGCCGGGCGGGGTGGCCGTTCTAGTTGACATCATGACCGACAACAGAAACAGGGCCGCAGCCGAGATCCGGCACATTTTCAGCAGAAACAGCGGAAACCTTGGAGAAGCAGGCTGCGTCGCCTGGATGTTCAATAAAAAAGGGAGCATCGTTTTCGACAAAAAAGCCGTTCCGGAGGAAGTACTTATTGAACTGGCGCTCGAAGCCGGAGCAGAGGATGTAAAGGACCAGGAGGACCAGTTCGAAGTCATTATTGCACCCGAGGATTTCTTAAACGTTAAGGCGGCTTTCGACGACAGGGAGCTTAAATACGAACTGGCTGAAATCACCATGTCCCCGCAAACCACCGTTCGAATTGAGGACCCCAAAACCGCTCAACAACTCCTGAGGCTAATGGATGCCCTGGAGGATTCAGACGACGTCCAGAACGTTTATGCTAATTTCGATATCCCGGACCAGATCCTGGAATCGCTGGAATAGGGAATGATTCGAACAATCGGGGTAGATCCCGGGTCCCGCTACACCGGGTACGGAATCGTGGAGGGAGATGGCTTCCGGCTGAAGTATATCCACCATGGGACCGTAAAGCTGCCGGCTGCCCGCCCGCTTTGCCAACGCCTCAAGATCATCTTCGAAGAAATCAGCGCTTCGATCCGGGAATACGGCCCCGAATTCATGGCGGTCGAAGAGGTTTTTTTCGCAAAAAACGTAAAAAGCGCATTGAGCCTCGGGCAGGCCCGCGGGGCTGTAATCCTGGCAGGAGCAAGCTCGGGACTTTCTATTCACGAGTATAGCGCCTTAAGGATAAAACAGTCCGTAGCCGGATACGGCAGGGCGGCCAAAGAGCAGGTTGCAGGAATGATACAGCGGCTGTTGCGAATTGACAGCTCGATCGAACCTAATGCGGCCGACGCCCTTGCAGTAGCGGTCTGCCATATCAGCACTCATTCTTCGAACCTTAGATGGAAGATTCCTGACAGGTCATGATAGGTTTTCTAGAAGGAAAGCTGCGGGCGAAAAGCCCTGAATACGTTATTGTCGATGTCCATGGTGTCGGCTATCATGTCCAGGTACCATTGAGCACTTTCTACGACTTGCCGGATCTCGGGCAGCCCGTGGGACTCAACATCCATACCCACGTGCGAGAGGACGCCCTTCTGCTCTATGGCTTTCGCACGATCGCCGAAAAGGAGATGTTCCTGCTCCTGACCGGCGTAAACGGAGTGGGGCCAAAGCTGGCCGTAGGGATACTTTCGGGCATAAGCCCTGATGAGTTGAGACAGGTGGTTATACTGCAGGATTATCTGCGGCTGAAAAACATCCCCGGTGTTGGCAAAAAGATTGCCGACCGGGTCATGCTCGAACTGCGGGACAAAGTTCAAGGCAAGACGAAGGAAAAAACCGGCCCGGCCCGGCCCTTCATGGAAGCCGGCAATGCCTTTTCGGACGCCTTTTCAGCCCTGGTAAACCTGGGCTATCGCCCAGCCGAGGCAGAAAAGGCGCTCAAACGCGTGCGGGAAGCGCTGGGCGAAAATCCGTCGCTGGAAAATCTTCTAAAGGGGGCGCTCAAAGCGCTGGCTTAGGTCAGAAAGGACCCTGACCACTGCAACTATCCGAAGCAGTTCACCATGTCCCCGCCGGACACCCTGGACCATGAAAGAACTGTAGGGTAGGCTAAGCGAAGCGCAGCCCACCAAGTCTTTTCGAGGCGCTAAATGACCGACAGGGTGATCACACCACAAAAAAAGGAAGAGGATCTCCCGCTCGAGGGCAGTCTACGGCCTCGCACACTTGCTGAATACATAGGCCAGGAGAAGGTCAAGGAAAACCTCGAGGTCTTCATAACCGCGGCCAGAGGGCGTTCGGAGCCTCTCGATCATGTGCTTTTCCATGGGTTCCCCGGCTTGGGTAAAACATCGCTCGCCGCCGTCATCAGCAACGAATTGAGGGTCAACCTGCGAAGCACCTCCGGACCGGTAATCGAGAGACCTGGAGACCTGGCCGCCATTTTGACTAACCTCGAACCGGGCGACGTTCTTTTCATCGACGAAATCCACCGGCTCAATCACGTTGTCGAGGAAATCCTCTACCCGGCAATGGAGGATTTTAAGCTTGACATCATCATCGGCCAGGGACCTTCGGCGAGAACCATAAAACTGGACCTCCCCCCATTCACCCTTATCGGCGCCACCACCCGTGCGGGACTGTTGTCTCCACCCCTGCGCGACCGGTTCGGCGTTTCGCTCAGGCTTGAATTCTACAACCCGGTTGAGCTGAAAAGCATTATTCTGCGTTCGGCAAAAATACTTGGGATCATAGTCGACCAGGAGGGCGCATTCGAAATCGCCCGGCGCTCGCGCGGGACCCCAAGGGTGGCCAACAGACTTCTTCGCCGGGTCCGCGACTACGCGGAGGTGCGCGCCAATGGGAGAATTTCACTCCTGGTTGCCGATGCCGCTTTGAAGATGCTCGATGTGGACCAGAGGGGGTTTGACGGCATGGACCGCAAAATCCTTAGCACCATCATCGAAAAATATGATGGAGGGCCGGTCGGGATCGAAACCCTGGCTGCATCGGTTTCAGAGGAAAAAGATACTCTGGAGGACGTCTATGAGCCCTTTCTCATACAGCAAGGCTTCATAAACAAAACACCCCGCGGCCGATTGGCCACCCGCCTCGCCTACGAACACATGGGCGTGCCGTATAACACCTGCAGCCGCCAACTTAGAATCGATCAGATGTAGATCCTCATTGTACTTTTAAATGTTACCGTGAAACTTTCAGATTACATGCAACTGTCAACTGAATCGTTCAGTTTTGCCCTGATTGCCCCTTTTTCAGGCCCTCGGATATGACCCAACAAAAGAAAGTCCGGTCGGTCCTGCCTGGAACAACGTGATTTTATTAGGGGAAAATTGTGGCTGTCTATTCTGGAATGAAAATTGCTCAATGTGCAGGCGGGGAAAGTACCCTCTTTTAAGAATGCCAGGCCCCGACCCTGGTGTTCGGCGTGCCACGCATTCACGCTGGAGGATGCTCTCTGACAATCTTATTCTGTTTCGCTCTCGTTTCGCTTCCTTCTCGATTCGTCGACGATCAGGCTCCTCTTCCTGTTGCTGTGCCTTCTCCTCTTCGGAATAGCTCTCCCCTGTTCCGAAGTACAAGTTCGACAGCGACCTCGACCTCATTTGCCTTCTCACGCCCGTTATCGAGTTCATTCAGTGTTGTTTGTTCAAGTTCGTATTCGGGTCTTTTCGGTTTTCCACATCTTCCCCTGCGGCCCCTTTCGGCCACAAAGAGTTCGAGGGTTGCGTCCCCGCAACCCTCGAATACTTTGCTCTGCCGTTCCGCGTTAGCCCGGTTTCCGTCCGGAGATGACTCGTTGCGAATCGGAAACCGCGTGTGTAGAATCCTATGTTTTCGGATAAACTCTAACTAAATAACTTATCCTTAAAAGATTTTGAAAGGGAATGCCCTTTCGTTTCAAAAGCATCTTCGTGTATGTCTCGATCGTAAAACAGGCGGCTGTCAAGTCTGTCCAATTCCGGAACACCTTCCGAGATTTCATCCGGCTCAATGCTCAGCTCATTGATCTCGACTCGATCTACAATAGATGAAAATCCCATCGAATCGGCAATTATCTGCAGGGCGAGATCGCGTTCAGCCTCACTTTCAAGTGAGCCATCCAGAAAAACAACTCCCTTCCTCAAAGAGATCCTCAGTTCTTCCGTGTCGATTCTCTCGTCGGTTTGCAGGCGTTCATAGATCAGACGGACTGTCTGCTCATTGGTCAAACCCTGGTATTCATCGGGGACTTTTCCGGAAACGACCGCTTCAGACGTCTGCGGCAGGCTCCTATGCTGCTTTTCATAGTCGCGGGCGCACTCCACGCAAAGTCGCGCCCATGGTATCACCTGCAGCCTTCTCGGCGCTATGTCGTCCCCACATGACTCGCAAACCCCATAATCGCCCAGCGACATCTTGATCAGCGCCAGGTCGATCTGCTCGATCTCGAGCTTCCCATTCTCGTCGAGTTTGTCGTAAGGCTTGGCAATACTGGCCTTCTGAGCCTCTTCTTCCAACTCTATCGCGGGCTCTTCCAGTTCCAGCCATGCGGCCGCAAGCCTCCGAACCCTTTCCAGTATACTGCTGCGCCTCTCGAGGAGCATATTTCTAAGGGAAAGTACTTCCTCCTTGCTCATTTTCAAATCCTCCTGAGCACGACAACAAGAAATAATCACATGCGACTAACAATAAGAAGCCTGTAAGAATAATTCAAGGCTATCCGAAAACAGACCGAAATCGCAGCACAATCAGGTGCAAGCCAGTTGCACTCCGTTGACTTCGGCACGACCGCGTATTAGAGGAATCTCCTCAGAACCGGATGCCTCCTTCCTGCTATAACACTATAAGAGGAGACGAAACTTGAATCGCGAAAAAATATTCCCCCTGGCTGTAATCTTTTTTACTTTGTTGTGTGTCGGACTCGACGCTCCGGGATGCGCCGAGACAGCGCCGGAAATTCCCAAAGCAGATTCAATGCAGAAGTCCATCGATACCGGACCCGGCGCCAAGGCAGAAGAAAAGCTGTCGGTAACTCATCACACTCTGAAGCTGGCGGGCGGCGGCCTTTTGAGTTATTGCGCCACAGCGGGTTATTTGAGGCTGGTGGATGAATCCGGAAAGCCACAGGCAGATATCTTCTTTACTGCTTACACGGCGGAAGGCGAAACAGGGGCAAGACCGGTTACATTCGCGTTCAACGGCGGGCCGGGGGCTTCTTCGGTGTGGCTTCACATGGGGATAGCCGGGCCCGTTAGGACCATAACCGGGGAAAAAGCACCCTCCGGTCCACCCTGCCCTGCCTCCCCTAATCCTTACTGCTGGCTCCCCTGGACCGACCTCGTATTTATCGATCCCGTAGGGGCCGGTTTCAGCAGGTCAATTCCGGCCGGGGACGCGAAGCGGTATTTCAATACACGCGATGACATCCGTTCGGTCGGCGATTTCATTCAGCTCTATATCGACAGGTTCAACCGGTGGGGCAGCCTCAAATTTCTCGCGGGGGAAAGCTACGGGGCGACGAGGGCGGCCGGACTTCTCGGACATTTATATGAAAACTTTGGAATCGAAATCGACGGTCTGATCCTGATCTCTCCCGCCCTCGATCTGAGCATCATTCACCCCGACCCCTCGATCGACCTGCCGTACATGCTCTTCGTCCCATCCTATGCCGCAACCGCCTGGTACCATAAGAAAACCGGTCCCGGGTTCCGGTCCCGCCTGACCGAAGTCCTGGCCCAAGCCGAAAAGTGGACCATCGAGGAATATTTGCCGGCCCTGGCCAAGGGCAACAATCTCTCCAGCCGTGACGCAGACAGGATTGCAGCCAGACTGGCAAACCTTGCCGGATTGCCCGAACCATTTATTAGAAATCGAAATATACGGATACCCAGGTCCGAATTTACGGCCGAACTCCTGCGCTCGGAAGGGCTCTCGCTGGGTTTGATGGACGGAAGGACAACCCGGCGGGCCATGGGCGGCGGTTTTTTCGACGACCCGGCGATGGCCATGACCATCGGACCGTACACGGAGGCGCTGAACGGTTATATGCAGGATGTCCTCCATTTCAGCGCCGGCATTCCGTATGTGTTTCTCTCGCAGGAGGCCAACTCTGAGTGGAACTGGGGGGCGGCTTTTTCAGAATATGACGCGGTGAAATCCCTCCGGCAAGCCGTCAACAGGAACGGGCGCCTGAAAATTCTTGCGGCGGCCGGCTATTTCGACCTGGACATCCCCTATTTCGCCACGACCTATATTATGACTCACCTCGGGATTGCCCCTGAGAGACAGCCAAACATCAAGGTCCGGTTTTTCCATGGCGGACACATGTTCTATACCAGCAGCGAAGTTTTGGAAGAGTTTACCTCCGAAATCGGGCGGTTTTTCGCTGAGATTACAGGCCCCGGGCCGGCAATTCCTTGAGTCGCGCAACTCGTGTAATCCTCTGTCCATCCGGAAACACCGGTGCGAATTCCACGCCCATCGAGGTTTCTATTGGGAAACTAAAATTCAAGAATGGACAGGAACACAGAAGGATTTCACCTTATTTTCAGGACCTTGAAATATTCAATTCTGTCAATCCTGTAAATCCTGGTAACCCTGTCAAAAGCCTTTTTGCCCCTGCGTGCTCTCTTATTGTCCGGACTATGCCAAGCCTCTGTGGTGCAAATCAAGGCTTCGCGTCTGGCGTGCAAAATATGAACATCGGAGCCGTAGATACAAGGGTGGGCGGAAGTGAAATAACCCGGCTCATAAGACTGCGCCACATGGGCCGGTTATTCTCGATAATTTTGACGATGGCCGACCCAAGCATTTGAATATAACCAGCCCTGATTTTTTGAAGGACAGCACAGCCTGTGGCCTATTCCTCTCAACAATATCATAGCAGAAAACGCATTGCAGTATCCGCAGAGGCAGGCCGCACTTAGCCATAGAAAAAACCTTGCCTTCGAAAATTATAATAATTCAGAAATTAAGAAGAAGACTTATTTGTTCATGATCTGCGAACCCGCAGAGATGACACTCCGTTTTAACCAGTCGATACTCCAAGATATTTTAGACGATGAATTATTTGTGAAAACAAGATCACGAAGCGCGGTAAAAAAGAAAAACCAATTATATTAGCATCTTGCGCACTTCCTTGTATCAAACTCGAGGGTCTCCTAATTACTAAATTTTTTAATTTTACCACATTACTCTTGCAAAACGGCCTTGGATAACGTATTTATCTCACCCGGAGGGGCGGGACTCGGCCAACTGACTAATTGAACTCAGCAGAGTAAATCTGTTAAAGCTTAAGTGAGCACCGTTCGGACTGAGTTCCAGGGGAGTTCTATGTTTAGAGGATCGAATCCGGGCTTGTGGATTAGCTTGATCGTATTCCTATTGCTCTCTGGATGCGCAAAAGCACCTGTTAATACCGAGCAGTTCGAGCCCATAAATGATGAAGCAACAGGCGCGCCTGTTGCCCAACCTACTCTTAAAGCGCCTCCTCCCCCGAAAGCGTCCGTGAAGCCGGCCGGAAAGGACTTGGCCACCGTACGCCGTGTCATAACCGAAAAGGAAGTGCGAAAGCTGCAGACAAAGGATCCTGACCTGGAATTTTACCGTTGCATCGAAATCCTCTGCCGCCTGAATAAAAAGGATAAGGAGTATATACGCGCGGATATGAAGCGAAAGCGTCCCCTGACCGTGCCAAAGAACTTCTCTTCCTACAAGAGCTGGTCGCCTCTTCCCCGAAACATTGCGGACGCCGGCAAGTTACCCAAGTTGATCCTGTTGGTGAAGAATATCCACTTTCTTGGATGGTATAAGAACGGTATGTTGGTGGACGATACCTACGTGTGCATAGGGAAGATGAATACCTGGACGAAAAAGGGACTATACAGTGTTAAGGCAAAAGATCCCGATCACATGTCCACCTACCCGAACGCGTACGGCTATCCCGCTTACATGCCCAACGCCCTGCACATCTACGGCCGTGTTTGGATTCACACCGGAGACGTTGTCGGCCCAAATTGCTCGCACGGCTGCATAAACGTTCCGATATTCCCCGCCGAAAAGCTATACAACTGGACCAACGTAGGGACTGCGGTCCTGATTACGGAATCTTTGGAGGATTTGGGCCGCGACATCAAGACCGCTCGTTTGGACAAACTCAATCCGCAAAAGGCCCCGCCGGTAAAAGAAAAGGGCAAACAGGATAATCGGCAGAAATCCGCGAATGAAACGCCGAAACAGTTTCCTGGAAACAGCAACAAAGCCACAATGGGAGGGATTTAGAAAATGGAAGTCAGCAGGCGAATTCCTTGGCGTATCGGGCTTCATTTGTTTTGCTGGGCATTTGTTGG
>JBKQTS010000182.1:0-2907 GCA_052143075.1 Syntrophobacteraceae bacterium
TCATCGTCATCGGCAGCAAGGATTTTCGGCATAACTTAACCCTCTTTTCCCTTTTGACCATGCCCTTATAATCATCGTCTCAGCGTCTGCGTATTTTCTCTTATTGAAAACCCTGGCTCGTTTTCTCTACGAGCCCGCTACGACAGAGAAACCGATCCACGCAATGTTTGATGGGCAGCAGCGCTAAGACGTAGAAAGTAACCAGAAACATAATCGAGAATTCAATGTAGGAGCCAAGCGGATCGGGCAGCGATTTTAGATAAATCCATATCTGCCGCAAAAAAAGGGCGCCGAAAGCCCAGAAAGCAAAAACAGCGCACCAGCCAACGGTTCTTGTTATTTTCTTCATCGTCTACTCCTCGCTGAGAGGCTGGTGAAGAATTCAAAAGTTGTGTACTCCGGAGAGATGCTACCTTTGTTCTCTGCCCTTTTTTAGTGAATGTTCACGGGCTCGTCAAAGTTGATTTCCCCAATTTTGGGCAAGAAACACGAAACGGGATGAGAGGAAAAATAGACCAAGGATGAACGGATGTTAGGCTGGACGACCATCTAAGTAACTGCAACGAAAGGAAAATGTCCGGAAACCGTTTTCCTTGTAAAATCACAGGAATCCGTCAATCCTGTCCGGCATTCGCAAAAACAGCACAGGTTGAAATCTTTCTTTTTCGATCTTTTTCGTAAAATTTCGTTAAAAGCAGGCGCGTAGAGGCAGGGCTTCGACATCTCCCACCGGGTGCCTCCCCATAAGCGCTCAAATAAGCGCGTAAGCACCTGAATTTATTAGGGCAATATTTATAATTTTTGTCGCCCCGGCACAAACCGGGGTCCAGTGCCTTTACCTATTGATATTACAATAAAAATCAAGGACTCTGGATTCCGGCCCCCGGACTGGACACTTCCAGGGCAGGCCCTGCCGAAATGACGGGCTTTTTCCTTGTGTCTGCTCGTCTTTAGTTAAGAGCTTATGGGGATAAACCCCGCCCCTACAATGGATTTGTCGGGGAGGGCTTTAGGCCCTCCCGGTCAGAATGCCAACTTGAACGCAATTCTTCATGCCGCCTACGTCAGCGCAAGGCATGAAAACGGGATTTTCTACGTAACTTGGTATAAGACATTTTCTGAGATTTGGTCAGGCGGTGTGGAGAGGTCGGGCGCGCACAATTACGAAATTAAAAGTAGTCAGGCCGTTCCCCGGCCAATGCTGTTGATTTAAGGTGGTATTCCCGGGGATGAAAGATCAAGAATCCAAGAGGACCTGCGGCTTGGCATTTTTCAAGAGTGTCGATCTGCAGCATTTCCGCTCCCGTGATCTATCTTTTTCTTCGGTCTGCCCGGATCGATCCAGGATCGTTCACCCTTCCAGGCGTTTGTTTCAAAG
Organism: Syntrophobacteraceae bacterium; assembly: GCA_052143075.1. Taxonomy (GTDB): domain Bacteria; phylum Desulfobacterota; class Syntrophobacteria; order Syntrophobacterales; family Syntrophobacteraceae; genus SbD1. The sequence goes on from JBKQTS010000182.1 coordinate 1,379, forward strand.
AGAATCCGGAACCATAGCCTAAAGATTCAAAAGAGGATCTTTTGAATGGATCTGTATGCTTCAATTATTTGCCCGGTTCTCTTTGTAGCCGCTTCCCGCATTTCATCGGGCAGATTCGAACAGTGGTCCGGGTGGTACTTTTTTATTGCAGCAAGGAAAACTCTTCTGACCTGCTCCAGCGTCAGATCCGGCTCACCGCCCGGAGTGTAGTGAAGGCCCTGGGCAGCTTGTTGCCTTTTCTTCACTTGTTCTGCCTTGTCCAAAGCTTCCTTCGATATCCGAACCGTGTCGGCAACCCTGCTCTGTTGAACCGAGGGTTTTGAAGATCTTTGCCCAAAATCAAACGCATTCGAATAGATCCCAACCGCTCTATCTCTTGATACTGATCTGATCGGGTCCGACATCCTGCGCCCCATTCTTGAGGTGAACAGAAAAAACCGAGTTGTCACAAGTTACTGGCGACCCGGCTGTCTTTTCAGACCCGTGGCTTTCCGTCCCCGCTTCTCAGCGGGTTTGGCTTTTCAGTGTATGTAGTATTGGAGTAAACATACCTCCTGTAAAGGGGGATTTTAGCTGGTAGGAGTTGGGTAGAACAGTTGTCCATAATGACCATATTCAACAATGATTTTAAATAGATATGAATCAATACACATTTTTCTGCAAACTTCGCGTCCACCGTCACGAGGGTGCTTTTGGTCTCTTCTGCCAAGGCCAGGTAACTGAAAGGCTGAAGGTGAGAAGTAAAATGCTTCTACCTGACCTCGAGTAAGAAATAGGCGAGCGCGTAGCCTAACGCTATCGCCAGTGCAAATGCGGCTCCTCCTTCAATGAAAACAGCCTGCCTGCGATGATTCATCGATAATACTCTCGCTCCTATAGGCAGAATGGCCAGGAACATCAAAAATTCCCCGAAGGGAATGTATAGGGCACAGGAATCTCCAAGCATCACATTGGCTTTCTCATAGCTCCACAAGTTCGCTCTGTAGGCGAGGTATTCGTAGAATCCCACCGTTACCGAGGCGGCGAGTCCGGTCAGGAGCGACGCGATGACCCCCGCTCGATTCGTGGTCATGGATGCTTTGAGCCATCTGAACAGGCGCATCGCCGGATAGCCAAGCTCCGCGATCATGCAGGCCCAGGCCACGGGCATCCACAGCGGCGAGGCAAGAAGAACGACGTCGTTGCCGGCAAGGTAAACCAAACGGCCGTTGGTAATCCAGTGGATGAGTCCCCAGTCCACGAGAATCTCAAAAATGCCCGCCACAAGTCCAAGATTGAAGAGATCGGATAAAACCTCACCGCCGCAGCCCTCCAGAACTGCCCCCGCCCTGAAGTAAAGACCCGCGCGAATGCTAAGTCCGGCGTATGCTAAGATTTTCCCCGTCGGAGAGAAGGCAAAAAGATAGGCGGCAATCAGCGTAAAACCGACACCGACACTCAGGGCCGCAAGCCAGACACGATCCGATTTTACCGAAAGCTCACCAATGCGGCGGAGAAACACCGGGTCATCAAGTCCGCCTTTGTGCTGG
>JBKQTS010000183.1:0-23628 GCA_052143075.1 Syntrophobacteraceae bacterium
TTTCTTGTGCGGCGTACCCATGTACGCCTCCGCGCAACCCCTTGATTTCCTTGCCAGGACGAAAAACGCCTCCTTTCCGAATCGAAAACCGCTAGTGTTTGATCCGGGGTTTTCGGATGGACACTAGTTAGTTCAATCTTGAATGCAACACGGTATTACACACAAAATATACTGTGCCGACAGGACGTTGTGGGCAAGTCACCGACTTCAGCTCATATATCCACGTGCGCCAAAGTTTCTCCCGTCGTTACTCAGCCTTTTTCCTTTACTGCAGCAGTCCTTGTGATCTATTTTTTCCCGATGTTACACCATAACCTCAGACAGAAGCTGAACGGCGGTGGACCGTGCCAATTGCCGCGGCCCGTCGTGGAACGACTGGAGAGTTGAAAATGTTCAAAAAAATCACCCTTCCCGTGCTGTTTTTGATAATTCTGACGGCTGCCCCGGCCGGGGCAGTCGATGCCGATTCGGTAATCGGCTTCTGGAATACGCCGGATAATGATGCGCTCTTCGAGATATACAGGTGCGAATCGGTCTACTGCGGAAAAATCTCCAGCCTGGAAGAACCCAACTATCCGCCCACCGATGAACAGATGCCCGGCAGGCCCAAGGTGGACAGGTATAACCCGAATCCCGCTCTCAGAAATCGAACCCTTGTCGGTTTGCCCCTGATATCCGGATTTCATTACCAGGGGGACAATTTATGGAAGGGCATGATTTATAACCCCGAGGATGGCAGGACATACAGGTGCAATTTCTCAATGGCTGGAGAGAATCTGCTGAAGGTTCGGGGTTATATAGGAATTCCCCTCCTGGGAGGAACCCAGGTCTGGACCAGGAGGGAATAAGAGCCGATAGCGCTGGAAACGACATTAGAAAATGATTATTTAAAGAAGAGATTTAAATATTCTAAACAAAAAGAGACAAACTATGGAAACAGCTCAAACAAAAGACTGCTCGTACGAGGGTGAACGCTATCCGAAGGGACATGAGCTTTGAACAGCCGAAGGGTGCAAGGTTTGCACCGACGGAAACTGGCTCGATGAAGAGGCGCCTCGAATGTAGCCCACCGCGACTGATAGACGTTACTGGCGCCTTGCATCATTATTTGAGTGCATTCATCACCGGACTCCTTTAGTCCCGCAGGCCGGTGTGAGTCGCCTCGTGTTGGCCGGCACGCAAATCAATGATGCCGCGAAGCGTTTGTCCTGGCTTTAGGTTCACGGCTGGAAGATTTGGCAGAGTCTTTGATTTTGGCATTATTGAATTGGTTTTCGGCCCCACGCCTTTAGGAGCGGCATATGATACAGGCCTGTCGACTCGCATGGATGTTTATTCACATCCATGTCATTTTTCTCTTATAGGCTATAAATATCCCTTACAGTCTATCTTACAAGGATGTAACGACCCGGCACTGATTCGCGATTTGGAGGAGTTTTAAGTTTTTAGTAGTTGGTTTTCAGTAGTTACTAAAAATTAATAACTGATAACTAAAAACTCTTCCCGCTTCCTATTTGTTTCTCCACACCGGCTTTCTTTTTTCGATAAATGCGCTCATCCCTTCGAAGGCGTCCTCCGCCAAACAATTCATCGCGATGACTTCTTTCGCGTAGTCGTAAGCGGACCTTTCGTCGAGGTCCACCTGGGAGTAGAAGGCCTTTTTTCCGAGGCTGAGAACAAACGGACTTGCCTGCGCCAGTTCCAGTGCCCAGTTGCGGGTTTCTTCGGCCAGTTTGTCAGCCGGGACGACCTTGTTGACCAGGCCGAACTGCAATGCTTCTTCGGCGGAAATGAAGCGTCCGCTGAGGAGCATGTCCATGGCGCGCCGTCTGCCGACTACACGAACCAGGGGGATCATTGGAGTGGTGCAAAAAAGACCTATCTTCACGCCGGGAGTGGCGAAGCGGGCCCCTGTTTCGGCGATGGCCAGATCGCATGCAGCGACGAGCTGGCATCCGGCGGCGGTTGCAATCCCGTGCACCTGGGCTATTACGGGCTGCGGCAGCTCATGGATCTTGAGCATCATCTTGTTGCACTCGGTGAAGATTTCCCGCAATTCGCTCACGCTCTCATGCTTCCGCGTCATTTCCCGAATGTCGTGGCCGGCGCTGAACGCCGGGCCGGTCGCCCGAATGACGAGAATTGATACCCGGGAATCTTTCTCAACCTTGTCAATGGCGTCCCGGACCGCATTGATCATCTCCAGTGAAAGCGCATTCCTGATCTCGGGCCGGTTCAGAGTGAGCCAGCCAATCGGAGGGTCATTTTCAAGCAGTACTGAACTCATTGGATTACCTCCCGGTAATTTAACCTTTAAGGGGCAGCAGAGTATATAGCGTTAACTGCTTCGCCCATGCCTGGTCGGCAAACTGACGATGAATGTGGAACCTGCTCCCGGCTTACTGTGTGCCTTAATACTTCCTCCGTGATGCTCGACGATTTTGCGGCAGATGGAAAGCCCTATCCCGGTACCGCTATATTCATTCCGGCTATGCAATCGCTGGAAAGGGGCAAAGATACGATCCAGATACGTTTCTTCGAAACCGATCCCGTTATCCTCGAAGAAAATCCGGCAGGCGTCCTCACCGTCATAGTTACTATAAACCTTTACCAGGGGTTTTCCATTCCCATGTTGAAATTTCAAAGCATTGCCGATTAAGTTCTGAAACAGTTGCTTCATCTGAGTTTCATCTGCCTCAATAATGGGCAATTGTGCGATTTCGAGCTTCCCGCCCGTCTGATTCAGGGTCAATTCGAATATCTGTGCAACTTCTTCAGCGACTTCATTGAGGTTTATCTCAGAGAATGGCTCAGGTTTTGAAGCTACCCGCGAGTATTTGAGAAGATCGCGGATCAGTTGCTGCATGCGCCTTGCAGAATCCTCCATTCTGGTGAAATAATCTTTTGCCGTTTCATCAAGTTCATCGCCAAGCAGTTTTCTAAGGCGATCTGCAAATGTCTGGATTTTTCGCAACGGTTCCTGGAGATCATGAGAAGCCACAAAAGCAAATTCCTGAAGTTCGTGGTTCACTGATTCGACCTTTGCCGTATGAAGCCTCAGTGTCTCTTCGGCTTTTTTGCGCTCTGTAATTTCCGTACCGATGCCGAGTATCCCGGACGGAGCGCCTTTATCATCGAATATCGCTTTATTTGTCCAACTCACCCAGACGGTCTCGCCGTTTTTTAGAATGATCTCGCTCTCGCATTCGATGGAACGCCCGGGCTGCCGAATGATCTCCTCGATAAGCATTGCCAGGTCCCCACCGGAATTCTCCGTCCTCGGGATAATGATTCCGATAGGATCGCAGCCCAGCATATCCTGTTCGCCGCATCCGAGAAGCTTTTGACCGAACTCATTGACGAAGGTGATGCGTCCCCCGGTATCCATCCGTATTATGAAGCTGCTCGCATTTTCAACGAGCTCGCGGTATTTTTCCTCGCTCCGCCGAAGGGCGTCGTTGGCCCTTGCCAGTTCCTGCGTACGTCTATAAACACGCAATTCCAGTTCTTCTCTCTGGCTGTTGAGTTCGAGGAATACTTTCGCCTTCGACAGCAGTATTTCGGAGTGAAACGGCTTTGTGACGAAATCCACCCCACCGGACTCATATCCTCTGAACACGTATGGCTCATCAGAGTACACAGCCGACAGAAAGATGATGGGGATATGCGTGGTCCTGGCGTCGCTTCGCAGCAGGTTCGCCAATTCATAGCCGTCCATCCCCGGCATCTGGACATCCAAAATGGCCAGGGCGAAATCATGATTGAGCGTGGCACGCAGGGCCTCATCACCCGTTAATGCCTTGACGATCTCGACATCCAGACGCTTTAGAACATTTTCAAGGGCAAAGAGATTGCTCTCCTTATCGTCAACAATCAGAATAGCTGCCATCTATTCACTTTTCCTCTTATCAAACACGGGGGACTCTGCGCGCCCGATTCCGGCAAGGAACCTGCCGATTTCCGGTATGTTCATCACGCGGTCAACTTGGGTTTCGTCCAGCGCGGCCGAAGGCATGACAGGAAATTCCGCTGTTGCAGGATCCTGAACGATAGTAAATCCGCCATTTTCCTTTATGCGCCGCAAACCGGCTGCCCCATCCCTGCTGGCGCCGGTAAGTATTATACCGATAAGGCCCGGACCGTATACGTCCGCAGCCGACTCAAATAAAACGTCTATCGAGGGTCTGGAAAAATTCACCTTCTCGTCAACGGACAGGGAAAAGCTCCTGTCCGATTCTATCATGAGATGGTAATTGGCCGGCGCAAAATAGACGCTGCCGGGCATGACAGGTTGCTTTTCTTCGGCCTCCCGGACCGGAAGCAAACACAACCCGCCGGCATTCTCGAAAAAAGAACTGTCCTGCTGCGGATGAAGATGCTGAACAACAACCAGGGACAGGGGAAAGTCCATTGGGATCAATGGCAACAGGACTTTCAGGGCATTCAGCCCCCCTGCCGAAAGACCGATTACCACAGCCCGATGGCGTCCGGATTTTATTATCTGGTCTTTTGATAAATCTTCCATTTTTGACTCAAAGTCTTGAAATTCCCGGCTACCTCAGTGAATTGCAGCGTCTCCTTGCTGCCGAGCGCGAGCACCCCGCCATGCGCCAGGCTGTCCCGAAACAGATTCAGGACCCTGTTCTGAAGGGTCTTGTCAAAGTAGATAAGGACATTGCGGCACAGTATAAAGTGTACCTCGCTGAACACTCCGTCCGTCACGAGGTTGTGATTTGCGAAGGCGATATTCTTCCTCAGGGAAGGCTCCAGGATTGCTGCATCATATCCTGCCGTGTAATACTGCGAAAAAGAACCGGCGCCGCCGGAACGCTGGTAGTTTGCGGTGAATTCCTTCATTCTCTCCAGTGGATAAATGCCATCCCTCGCTCTACCAAGGGCAACGTCGTTGAAGTCCGTTGCAAATATTGTGGTTCGGTCATAAAAACCTTCCTCTTTCAAGACGATAGCCAGCGAATAGACCTCCTCGCCAGTGGCGCAGCCCGCGTGCCAGATTTTTATGAAGGGATGAGTCTTGAGATAGGGCACGACCAGCTCCCGTAGCGTCTTGAAAAACTCCGGGTCCCGAAACATCTCGGATACCGTTATGGACAGATCGTAGACGACCTTTTCAAACAAAGACTCATCGTGAAGCACCGGGGCAATGATCTGGCTGATGGCGCTATAATTTTCCTTGCCGAGGATGTTTCGGATACGCCTCTTGATGGAGGCCCGGGAATAGTTCCTGAAATCATGGCCGTAACGCTTGTAGATCGCGTCGAGCAGCAACTGAATCTCGATATCCTCTATTTCTTCTTTGCGCATTTCTCCACGCTCCGCGAGGTTACCTTTTGTACAACCATACACGCAACATGGACAAGAGCCTTTCGACTTCGACCGGCTTGGCAAGGTAATCATTGGCGCCTGCCGCGATGCACTTGTCCCGGTCGTCCTTCATTGCCTTGGCGGTCAGTGTGATGATCGGAAGGTCCTTGAATCGCGGCTGTTTTCGAATTGCTTTTGCAGTTTCGTATCCGTCCATGCCCGGCATCATGATATCCAGGAGCACCAGGTCGATATCGGGATTTTTCTCAAGGGACCCCACAGCCTTCCGTCCGTCTTCGGCTTTGATCACGTTCATCCCGCGTTCCGAGAGAATCTTAGACAGGGCAAAGAGGTTGCGCATGTCATCGTCGACCAAAAGAATGGTTTTGCCGATGAACATCGAATCCCTGTCGTGCAAGTTGATGATCATCTCTCTTCTGGACGAAGGCATGGTGCTGACGGTCTTATGAAGGAACAGGGCCGTTTCATCAAGGAGGCGCTCTTCCGATCTCACCCCCTTTATAATGATGGACTCGGCATGTTTCCTGAGTTCCATTTCCTCTTCGCGGGTAAGGTCCTTACCTGTATAAACGATCACCGGGGGTCGGCAGATGTTCTTTTCGGTCTCCATCCTGTCAAGAAGGTCGAAACCGGTCATGTCCGGCAGCCCGAGATCGAGGACCATGCAATCGAAATCTCCGGCCGCGAGCGCAGCCAAGGCCTCGGCGCCGCTCGCCACCTCCACTATGTTCACGTCCGTGTCGGCGATCAGATTTACGATGCCCAGACGCTGCTGAGCATTATCTTCAACAAGCAGCAGGTCCTTGATCTTTTTTTCCACCAGGTCTTCGATCTTCCTGAAAGCACTATCCAGGTCCTCCCTGGTAGCGGGCTTTGTTAAAAAGCCCATGGCGCCCTTTTGCATGGCATTGATGGAAGCCTCCTCAACGGACATGACATGCACGGGGATATGCCGTGTCGCCGGGTTTGCCTTGAGCGTATTGAGGACCGTCCAGCCGGTCATACCGGGCAGCCTGATATCCAGTATAATGGCGGCTGGAATGTATTTTTCCGCCAGCTCGAGGCCTGCCTCGCCCGTGTACGAGACCAGCGCCTTGAAGCCTTTTTTATGGCATTGATCGAGGAGGATTTTTGCAAAGTTTGCGTCATCTTCAATGATCAGTATGCTCTTATCCCCTTCCTGAAGCCCTTCCAGATCATCGGTGACAGACCAGGCCGGAGCGGTTTCTTCATTCATATCGAGGAACGTCGAGCGATGGACTACAGCGGGGTGAACGGCAGTGTTCTCCGGCTGTGCACGGACCCCCGGCTCCTCGCTTTCGGATATCTCTGTGGGCAAGTAGAGGGTAAAAGTCGAACCTTGGCCAAGGCGGCTCTCGACCTGGATTTCCCCTCCGAGGAGCTTGGCGATCTCCCTTGATATGGACAGGCCAAGGCCCGTGCCGCCATATTTCCTCGTTGTACCGCTGTCCGCCTGCTGGAACGCCTCAAAGACAAGCAACTGCTTTTCGTCTGGAATACCTATTCCGGTGTCTCTGACTGAGATAGCCACAGCCCGGCCCCGGTTCAATCCGCTTTTCGACAGGTTGACCGATGCAGCCGGCCGATGAAACTCTACGGTAACCGATCCCGTATCGGTAAACTTGACAGCATTTGCCAGCAGGTTCTTAAGCACCTGCTCCAGGCGCTGGCGGTCTGTCCTGATGCTTTCGGGCAAAGTGTCATCCATGACGATTTTGAATCCAATCCGTTTCCCGGTGGCTGCAGGCCTGAACCTTTCATCAACATAATCGGCTATCTCCTGCAACCGGACATCGCCGATCTTAAGCGTCATTATTCCCGACTCGATTTTGGACAGATCGAGGATTTCTTCGATTAACTGCAAAAGCTCTATGCCGCTCTTCTGAATTATTTTTGCCGACTCGACCTGTTCCTGGACCAAATTGCCCCGGGAGTTGTCCGCCAGGTCGCGGGATAGAAGGAGCAGGCTGTTCAGCGGGGTTCGAAGTTCGTGGGACATGTTGGCCAGGAATTCCGATTTGTATTTGCCGGTCACCTCGAGTTCACGCGCCCGCTTTTCCAGTTCCCGCCGGGTTTCTTCAAGGGCCTGGTTCTTTTGAGTGATTTGTCCTTGTTGCTTTTCGAGGGAATCGTTCTTTTCCTCCAGTTCCTCATTTATGACTTCGAGTTCCTCCTGCTGCTGCTTGAGTTTTTCCTCGGAAAGCCTCAATGACCTGGTTTGTTCCTCCAGTTCCTCGTTGGCAGCCCGAAGTTCCTCTTCCTGGACCTGGAGTTGCGCCGCCTGGCGTTGAGTTTCATCAAGAAGTTCCTTGAGCCTGGCCTGGTTTTGAATAGTATGAAAGGCTATGGCAATGAAGTTGGAAATGTCGCGCAGGAAGTCCAGTTTCTCATCTGAAAACTCCTCGAAAGACCCAAGCTCGATAACTCCCTTGATCGTATTTTCAAAGAGGAGGGGCACGGCGGCGATATTGCGAGGCGGGCTGTCCCCAAACGAGGAATTGATGCGGATGTAATCCTCAGGGATGTTGGTTATTGAAATTATGTTCCCTTCGACCGCTGCCTGCCCCACAAGCCCCTCGCCGGGCTCGATGACTGCGGCCAGGGACTTGCGCTTGCTGAATGCGTAGCTTCCGGCCAGAGTCAACGTACCCGGGTCAGACATAAGGTAGAGCGTCCCTATCCGGGCATTGATATATCCGGCGAGAAAGCTGATTATGTCCCCGGCGAGGGCATTGACGTCACTTTCCCCGACGATGATGCTGTTCAGCTCGTTTTTACCCGTCTTGATCCAGTCCTGAAGATCGCTTTCCGCTTTGGACTGCCGGAGACTCAGAGTCATCTGATTGATGGAGTTTCCGAGCAGGTCGCGGCCCCCGCCGATTTCGACCATCCGGCTGAAATCACCTCCGGCAATGGCCGACGCCACCTCGGCTTTGTTCCTGAGGCTGGCCTGCATGTCCCTGAAGGATTCAGCCAGCTCACCGATTTCGTCTTTCTGTACGATCTCGACATCATGAGACAGATCGCCTCCGGCAATATCCTTCATTCGCCCGACAATAATCCGAAGCGGTGGGGCGATGCTTCGGATGATGAGAAGTGTCACGCCCAGGCCAAGCAACAAGGTCGCTGCGATAATTCCCGTCATTGCCTTTGCAGCCCCTGACTTCTCCGCATTGGCGGTCTTGAGGAAATCCTGGGCCTTCCACTGGGCGAAATCGACTACTGCCTGAATTTTTTCTTTCGCATCATCGGCATGTTTTTGCTCCGACAAATAATAGGAAGCGTCCGGTTTATCCTTACCCTCAGCGCGAGCCAGGCGGAAGCGCTCATCACGCAGTTTTCTCCAGCCGACGAAAGCCGCTCGAGCAGACTTGACATCCTCCTTATTGCCGAGAAACCGCTCCTGGAGGATATCGAATTTACTTAAAGTCTGCGCTTCGAGATCGTTTACCTCACGCTCCAGTTCATTCAATGCCGCCGTATCGGCAACGTATGGAATCTTCTGCATCCGGCTGTGGATATCATAAATACTTCCGCGGATATCCCGCGCGGTGTAACCCACAGTCAGAGGGTGGTCATAAATTTCAGTCAGAAGGTTTCCCAGGATGTTCATCTGGTGGAGCGCAAAGACGCCGACGGTCAGGATCAGGATCATTATCATCAGAAAACCGATGGTCAATCTCGTGCCGATCCTGTAATTTCCCATTTTTAAAAAGTTATTCATGCCGCCTCCACGGTCTTTCCAATTATGCAGGCTTTCCCGTTCCAATGCGTTTGGTGGCCGTTCAACACTATTCCCACTCCGACTCTCCATCCAGGCAGAAGCGAAGGGCTTTCTTTATCTCCTCGATCTGCTCGGGGTCTGTCACCTTCTCGCGCCTTTCATTCCTGATATAAAAGGCGTCGGCCGCCTGGTCGCTTTTGGTCGTGATTTTGGCTACGGATATCGGTATCTGGAGTTCATGCAAAGTCCTGGTGATGGTATAGAGGAGTCCTATCCGGTCCGCCGTATAAACTTCCAGGATAGTATACATGCCTGAGGATTCGTTATCTAACACGATCTTGCTTGGCGCCGCCCGCAGCGCCTTTGGCTGCTGCCTTCCAGCCGAACGCGCCGCTATCCGGTAGTCCAGGGCTAACTTGCCCTTGAGCAGGCGGTCCATATCTACCCTCATCGCCTCCCAGTCCGTTGCCGTCTCGCCCTCCGGAAGCCGGCACTGGAACAGCAGCAGCGTGATTTCGTTGTTCATTGAAAATGCCTGGGCGCTGATGATGTTGAACTCGTGGAGCGTCAGGATTCCCGCCGATTTTGCAAGAAGCCCCGGCCTGCTATAGCTCATGAATGTAATCTCTGCGGTTTCGCGCCCAGCGGAGACCTCCCAGATGAAAGACCCTTCGGATTCCTGGAGCCTGCGGCTAAGTTGGATGTGCTTCACTATCTCCTCCGGGGATATGGAGATTAAATACCTCGGAGCGAGCTGTGAGAAATAGGTCTCCACCTCCTCGGGGCTCAGAAGATCGGAAACGCGGGTCTCGATCTGCTTTTTCACCCTGGCCGCCCGTTCGGAGATAACCCGTGAGCTCGGTTCGCCTTTTTCCAGTATGCCCCGAAGATTGCAGTAGAGGGTCAGCACGGGTGTATCGCGCCATTTATCCCTGGCGCGGGGACCGGTGGACATCATGTCGGCAAAAGTGAGCAAAACGAGCTGATCGAGGTATTCCTTTCTCCCGACTGCGGCCGTACAGCTCGAGAGCATTTCGTGGTCGGCCAGATCGCGCAGAGACGCGCTGTCGAGCAGAAGCAGGTGTTGGGACACAAGGAACTGGACCGTCTCGGCTTCCCGGGACGACAGTCCCAGGCGTCTTGCAACAGCGGGAATCATCTCCCCGCCCCTGGCCGCATGCCCACTGCCTGAACTTTTTCCCACATCGTGGAGGAGTCCGGCGAGCAGCATGGGGGCGGGATCCCCCAGATCTGAGGCTGTCATCGTAAGCTCAGGCTCTTCCTCGGAGTACACCCCGGCAATGATCTTCTTTAGCTCGGCAACGGTCCGAAGGTGGTGCTCCTGGACGGGGTAGAGGTGAAATTCGTCGTGCTGGACCAGCCCGTGCACCGAGGCAAGCTCAGGAATGAGCGCAGTCAGCAGACCGTAGTCGTAGAAACGGCGCAGAACCGGGACCTCGGGCGACTCGGCCCGGAGCAGTTCCAGGAATTCATCTTTCACGCCTGGGTCTCCCGAAGCCGCGTCCAGGACGTTTTTATTGTGAGAGATCCATTGCCTCGTAACGTTCGCCAGCCCAAGACCGCGCCGGGCACACACTGCAAAGAGATGAACCAGGCGCTCGGGCGTTGCCGGGTAGCGGTCGGTCTGGATGTAAATCTTTCCGGACCTGGCAACCATCCCTTCTTCAACGATGGTTTCGGTCTCTCCAGCGGCAGTAGAGCGGCCCTCATCGAGTCTTTCCCAGAATTCTCGCGAAACCTCGGCAACCCCTTGAAACAATTGGTGAACATGCTGCATGAAGATTTCGACCGGAAGAAAACCCGCTATTTCTCCATATCCCAGCTTGCGGGCAAGCGTCTCCTGGTCGCCGAAAAGAAGCGAGCTGCCCGCCCGTCCGGATGTGGCCCGCAGAAGCGTCAGGTAGCGGCTGAACGCTTTCTCCGCAGTCTGAAGCAAGTCCACTTCCTGCCGGCTGAGATAACCCCGGAAAATAGCGTCCTCAAGATTCCGTATCTTGGATTCGATGCGGCATCCGGCACGGATGGCGCGAATTTCGGAAAGTCCGCCGGGATTCTCCTCGAGGTCGGGTTCAAGCCAGTTCTGAGCGTTTTCGAGCAACTTCTTGCGGGCCGTAATGGACTCGAGGAGAGCATTGAAAAAGAATGCCCGGTTTTCGGCGATGTGATTGTCAATTTCCCGATCCAGTTGATCGGCAAGGTTGCGGTTTCCCGAAATGTAGCGTAGGTCCATAAGCTTGAAAAACAAGGCCGGATCTGTCCGCGCAAGTTCCATTATCTGTGCCGCCGATCCCTGGAACGCTTCAACAGACCATCCAGCCTCGATGAGCGGTTCGGTGATCTCATCGATCCAGGCGTCTTTCATAGGCGAATCATCGGCCTGGAGACACAGGATGGGAACCGCCTGGGTCGGGCTCGATATGCCGCGTCCGAAAGAGCCGATTGCCGCGATCGCACCTCCGGCCCGGAATGCTTCGGAGCCGCTTACCAGCCGATTGGCAAGCCGGTTGTATAAAGAGATGATAGCGATCTCCAACAGGCTGGTGTGCCGATCAAGCGCTTGCTCGCTGCTTTCCTCCAAAATTAGCTCGCGCTGCTTCCTCAAGGATTCGGATATGTTCCCGTTCATGTCTCTCGCCCCTTGTCAAAGTTATTTTAACTTTGAATCTTAAGCAATTTCGTCGCAAAAGGAAGGGTAAAATGAACGAATTGAGAAGAGGCGGGGAGCGAGAGATTTTACACGTTGGATTTTCAGGCTTTACCCCCCGCAATCTTTTCCAAAAAGTCTGCGAAAAGATCTGGATTGGCCTGTTTCATGATTTTGCGCACACGGATCAGGTCGATGGTCTTGATGAATTTGAGGTTTTCCCAGTTCTCGCAAAGGACCACGCCTCTAAAGAAAAGCTTTGCGGAAAGAAGGGGGGACTTTTCCTTCGACAGTGCCTTCTCCAGGACCAGGTAGTCACCCACCATTTCCTTAAGGCCGTCGTGAACGCGGACCAGTTTGCGCTCGAACAACCCATCGATGCGGGCATGGCTGGGCAGCCACTGAAGGGCAAGCTCGGGGTCAAATCCGTACTCGAGCAAAAGGTCCTGCTTCAACTGCATGAGGTCTTCGTCCTGCAGATGACGCCAATCGATTGCGGCAGGGTCGATGAGACAGGCTTCCCGGTAGCACTGTCTTGCGACCTTATAATCGCCTCGGAGCAGGTAGGCGTCTCCCAGATACCCGTAGATGGCGGCGCTTTGGGGCATCTTCGGGATGCAGTCCTGAAGGCTGCGGATCGCCTCTTCGTAGCGTCCCGCCTGCAGAAAGAGATAGCCCGTGGGCATATCTCCCGGGAGAAATGCGGGACCCTCGACCGGGCCGCACTTTTCTGCCTCTTCGATCACCCGGTCAAAAAAAGCGCTTTTTATTTCAGCGCCAAAAGCATCCCGGCCAATGCCGGCAGCGCCGGCGAAATCCTCAAAGGAATCCCAGAGACGGCACAGATAAGCCGGTCGTGCACAAGACTCGTCCGGCGCTTCCCCGATGCCCTGCAGCAGGAATTCTGCGGCTGCCAGCCTGGAGGATATATCGTAGCCCTTCGGATAGAGGCTGCGGTGTTTTTCAAAGAACTCGACGGCTTTTTCCAGTTCGAGGTTTTTGAGGGCATGGATGCCTCGGTTGACCAAAGACATGTCGTTGCGCCCGAAGAGCGGAAGCTGCCCCGGCGGCGAGCCGCCGCTGACCGGGATAGCCAAGCCGAAACCGCCGCTGTCTTTGACGGCGGCGGGCCCCAAACTTGAATCGCGGCCTCCTTCCGGCGGGGCTTGGGAACCGGGACCGCCAGCCAGGATTTCGACGCTATCCCTGATCTGTCCATGACCAGAGGCGGGCGGCTTGCAGGGTTGCAAGGCGGCACGCCGCATGATGCGGCGAATGAGGGCGTACTCCACCCCTGCGAAATTAGCAGCCTTCTTTATGTCGCCAAAGCCCTCGGCCATCCGGGTGATCCATTGTTCGAACGCCAGGGTAGCGGCAGATTCCTCATGCGCCCATGGAGCTAGCAGTTGCTGTTTCCCATGTTCAGGGCAATCCACGACTGGAAGCCCGGCATGCAGCCAGGTCATTTTTCCACACGTATCCAGATGCCGCCAGGTTTTTGGAGGCGAAAAACCACATACCGGGCAAGGAAGGTCACAGCGGGGACAGGGGATCACGGCCGTCTGCGCACATTCAAGATGCACGTCTACCGATCCTTCTTTTGCCTCAACCGCTTTCACGGTCCAGTGCAAATCAAGCTCGATCAGATGCCTATAGAAGTCCCGTATTTCCATTGATCTGAATGGTTCTGTTAGAAGAGATCAGTGTTCAGAAGACCGCCCAAAAGCGGCCAGGCTATGGTTCGTTGGCAGTGTGGGCTCAATTATACGGAAATGAAATTTCCAATCAAATCTTTTCAATCCCCTCCCGAATTCGGGCAAGCTCTCCCCTTATCAGCTCCATTGCCGAGAGCCGCTCAGCGAGATGGGATTGCTTTCGGGCTGCTGCTTCTTCTCCCCTGAGGCGCAGGTCAACGCCGCTTTCTATTGCCCGGGCTATTCCGCCGGCGATGGTGTCCATGTTGCCGATTATCCTGGTCCGAAATCCGGATGCGCTGCGATTAAGCCTGTCCAGAAAGTCCGACCTGAGCCTTCCTGCCTGCATCTCTATCATTTCCAGCATGTGCCGTTTCCTTTTGCCGAGAATCATTTTATTGGCGGTCCGCACGGCCCAGTCTCTCAGGCGGCGGAATTTCCACTTTCCGCTTATGTACCCGGGGACGACCAGCGTCAGGGAATCGGTCAGCATGTCAAGACCGACCGCATCGCCTCGGAGTTTGTAGTGAAAGGAAGACTCCGAGGTTCGGAGGGATTCAGCCTCAACGGCTTCGAACGGGACGGAAAAGAGCCGGCAGGAAAAGTCGAGGAGCGAATCGGTCACCCCGTTTACCTTTGAGGCAAACCGTCCGCAAATGGAGTCAAATGAGTTCGAGAGCTGTTCATCTTCGACTTCGCGCCACGCCGTGAATTCCTCCTGGATTTTATCCAGAACGAACTTTTCAAGCGCGTCGTTTAACTCCTTTAACGAGAGGTCCCTTTTCGATTCGTAGAACAGGTTGAACTCCACTTCCATCTGCGAGACGAGCCTGCCCTTCAGATCGGCGATCCCCCGGTCGAATTCCCTTATGATGAGACGCTCGGTCTCTGCGCTGAAAAGGGCATCAAATGAGAGCCTCTCCTGAATGAGTTCCGCTTTCCTGCTCTCAAAGGCGGCTATCTTTTGGCGGATCTCTTCGACCGGCGTTCCGAGCGACTTTAGCTCCAGTTCTGTCTCCAGTCTTGCGCGAGAAAGGACCTTCTGGAGATTTTTTGAGACCGACTCGAGCAGGACCTTGCCCTTCTCCTTTACCAAAAACCGGTCGAGCGTTTCGGAGAAAACGGGCAGTCCGCTGTCGGCAAGGTCTTCTAAAGATCCGTTGAGTTTTGCCTGCAGCCCGAGTTTGGCGGAAATGGGAAATATCTTTATATCAGGCCCCATGATCTGTTCGAGCGTCTCTTTGGCAAACAAGAGGGCGCTGCCGACTTCTCCTGCGGAAAGGTAGTCCGTTTTGTTCAGGAGAAAAAATATCCTGCCCGCGTATTCACGCACATCGTTCAGGAATTCGAGTTCGGCACTGCTCACGGGTTGGTCGATCGAGAGCAAAAAGAGGGCTGCGTCGGATTTGGGGAGGTAGCGGTATGCTACGTCGGTATTGTGAATGTAGACCGACCCGACGCCCGGCGTGTCCACCAGCCGAACCCCATCCTTGAGGTATGGTGAAGGATAAAGGACTGCGACCTCGGAGACCTCCTTGTCGTTTTTGGGGTTTCCGGTCTCGGTAACATAATCCGGGAGGGATTCAACAGGGATATCGACCTTTTTCCCATTCTTGAAAAACACCTTCACGGCCACCGTTTCGCTGTAAACCACTATCGTAACAATGGAGGTCAGGGGGAGGACTGAGACGGGGAGGATGTCCGCACCGAGCAGAGCGTTTATCAGGCAGGTTTTCCCCCGCTTGAACTGTCCAACAACAACCAGGTTGAACGTGTTGGTCTCGAGCTTTTCCTTCATCTCCAGACAGGAATCCCGTTCCTGGAGGCCCAGATCGAGCATCTTTTCTATGACTTCGAAGATGCGCTCCCTGAGAAATTTGAAATCACCGATTCCCTCCCGCGAGCGGGAAATCGGTTCCGAAACGCCATACATAAAATCTCCGGTCAAAAATTCCCTCCGGCCGGGTGGGCGGGCTGGAAATTAAGAATACCCGACAAGCTCAAAGGCGAAGGTGCAATTGAGCGAGGTTTGCATTAAGTGCGCTGATAACCTATAATGAACATCCCGTCAATCGCAAGGCAAAATCGCACAAGGCAAAACCTGGAACCCTGGCCGCAGAAGGTATTTTAGCATGTTGAACAAAGTCGTTCCCGTTGGTGTGGAAAGCCGGATTGCGTTTCTGCCGGCTCTTTTGATTTTCATTGCCCTGTGTTTTAATCCGGGAGGAGCACATTCGGCTGAAGACATTTACTGTGGCCTGAAGCAAAAGCTGGTGCAGGACGGTTTTTCGCGCCAGCAGGTCGCCAATGCCTTCCAAAGCGCTTCGCCTCCAATGTTCAGGCTCGTATCCCAGACGATGAAAATCCGGGAAGGCCAGGCGAACTACGACCATTTCCTGGCGCCCTCCGAAATAGCATCAGCACAGCAGTTTATAGCCGATCACCGGAATTGTTTCCGGAGGGCGGAAGCGGCATATGGCGTCGAGCCCGAAATAATTGCGGCGATTCTTCTGGTTGAAACCCATTTCGGTTCATATACCGGAAAGACCCCAACATTCGCGATCTTTTCAACCTTTGCCGTAATGAATCTGAAAGCCAATCGCGACAAGATATGGAAGCTGCTTTCACCGCAGGACCGGCAAAAGTGGGGGCGCGAGGCCTTCGACATGAAGCTGATCGACCGCTCCGGTTGGGCTTACAGGGAGTTGTCGGCCCTGCTGGAGTTGAAAAATACACACGGGATACAGCCAGGATCGCTCAAGGGGTCTGTAATGGGCGCAATCGGCTGGCCGCAGTTTCTGCCGAGCAGCCTTCTAAAGTTCGGTGCTGATGGGAACGGCGATGGGCGGATAGACCTTTACAACGCTGAGGACGCAATTTTCAGTACGGCCAATTATTTTCGCGGCCACGGATGGTGTGAGGCAAAATTTCCATCAGACAGGGAAGCGGTAATCTGGGACTATAACCACAGCAAAGCATACGTTCGAATAATACTGGCAATAGCCGAAAGGATCAGGGAGGAGGCGAAGTAATATCCGACTCATTTTCGAGCAAACGAAAAGAACGCCCGCAAGGGGCTAAGCTAAACGTTCAAGGCGCCGCCTGAGCAATCGGCCTGGCTCAACCCCGTCCATCCTCATCATCTAAAGCTTGTAGCCGATCTTTCGGAGCAGGTCTTTGCGCCAGTTGATTTCAGCTTCGTCTTCTACACCCCTTGTTACAAAACCGTCCACAACCCCCAAGACACCCCGGCCCAACTCCGTTTCTGCCAGAATGACCTCGGTCGGGTTGGCTGTGGCGCAGAATACCCGGCACACCTCCGGGACCATCTTAATTGTGTTCAATACGTTTATCGGATAAAAGCCGGGCCCCAGAAAAACGATGAAGCTGTGACCGGCGGAAACAGCCTGTGCGTTTTTGCGGGCAAGTTCGATCATGTCCGGGTCGGTCCCCGACCATCGGACAAGACATTTACCGGAGGCTTCGCAGAAGGCCAAACCAAATCTGATGCCCGGCACAGCAGATACCAGGGCTTCGTGGATGTCCTCCACGCTTTTTATGAAATGGGTCTGGCCAAAAATGAAGTTGATCTCCTCTGGTTTTTCGATCCTCACAGTAGTGAATTGCATGATCCGCTCCCTTTCGTAATGAAATTCCTGCCCTGTTTTACTAACTTCCGAGTTTCCGGCCTGGACGAGGTCCGATGTCACATAAAAAAGCGGGGGTGGTACACCCCGCTCTTTGATATTCACCGGGAAGAAGAACGCCCATAATGGGCTTTACTACACGTTCTTTCGAAGCGCGCGCGGGCTTCAGTCTAGTTCATCTTAACTGGAATTTTCTTCTGCTTGGCACGTTCCGATTTGGGAATGTTCACTCGGAGCACTCCACCCTTGTATGAAGCTTCTATCCCCTCTTCCTTAACATCGGCCGGCAGCATGAATGAACGGCTGAAAGAGCCGAACTGCCGCTCTAAGGTGTAATAACGCTCGTTCTTCTCCTCGCGCTCTTCTTTCTTTTCCCCCCTGATGGTGAGAACATTTCCGGCAAGGCTGATATCCAGGTTCTTTGGATCGATCCCAGGCAGATCGGCCTTGACAACGAAATGATCATCAGCTTCGGAGATATCGAAGGCAGGCATCATTTCTCCGTGCTCTTTCATCCTGGAGGGCATAAGCTCGTTAAAAAGCCTGTCAGCCCAGCCCAGAGCAACTGGAACATTTTCCGACGGTCTCTCACGGCGATGCACTGATATTTCAGCCATAATGATGCTCCTTTAATTTATTTGAGTATAATCTTCAAGCACAGAAGTTTTGGAAAAAGCAGATCGCAAGCAGGAAGGATTATACTCGGTTTGTTTGAGGTGCTTTCACCCTCCCAAATAAGCTAACCGGACCACTCCCGTTGTCAAGGGACCGTAAAGACTAAGAAAAATGTTTCGGGACCGGCTCGCTACTTAAGGCCGGGTGACCGCACGCATTCTGTGGCCGGTGATTTTCCCTGCGGACTGCATTAAATTATCAAATGTATTAAATTATGACTAAATCAGGCTTGGATGCCAATCTTTTGGAAGGGATAACGATTATGGAAGGCATAGTGAAATGGTTCGATGACAGCAAGGGTTATGGTTTCATCGCAACTGATAGTGGAAAAGATTTGTTCGTGCATCACAAATGCATAGAGGGAGAAGGTTTCAAGAGTCTGGGTGAAGGTGACCGGGTCAGCTTCGAGGAGCAACTGGGAGCCAAAGGACCTATCGCCGTCAACGTGAAGAAGCTCCATTGATGTTGCTGAAAGGCCGGAGCGTCGACGCACCGGAAGGAAAACAGGCCGGCAACTCAAGCCGGCTTGTTTTTCTCAATCAAGAAGGCATTTCTATTCGGGACAAGTCTAAGACGATCTGACTACGAGCGCTTTCCTGGATTCAGGCCCCTGGACTGGACACTTCCGGGGCAGGCCCCGCCGGCACGACGAGTGAGAGACCTCGGTCATTTGAGGGAAACAATGAACAAAAAAGGTTGAACCCCAAGTGACCATTTCAGTTGCCCACCTGCACCGCGATCGGTTTATCTCGGCTTTCTTTCTCAACTTCCCATTGAAGGGTTTTACGCTTCTTTTTTCCGTTGAGTATTTCCGCCGGGCATATCCACTGGGCTTCTTACTTCGACCTCTTGGGGTCCAATCGCAATCTATACACAACAAAGAGGGCTGTCAAGATTTTTTTCTGGACCAAATGGATCGCCTGGACTGGAAACCGGGAGACGAGCGAGGCAGGAGGCGGCGTTGACCGTGTTCTAATTATTTTTGATTTTGTTTCTTCTTACTCAGTTATGGTGCAGTCCCGTTACCTCATCACTGAGGACGCCAATGTAGGGCAAGTTACGGTAACGCTGGCGAAAATCCAGGCCGTAGCCCACTACGAACCTGTCCGGGATCTTGAAGCCTCTGAAAGCAATAGGAATTCTAACGATTCGGCGGGCTTCCTTGTCCAGGAGCGTGCATACGCGGATGCTGCGAGGCTGGCGTGCCTCCAGGTTGCGGAGAAGATAGCCGGCGGTCATTCCGGTATCTATAATCCCCTCAACGAGCAGTACGTCTCGACCTTCAATAACACAGTCGAGATCTCTTGTAATGCGCGCCGCCCCGCTGGGCCGGTGCATGCCGCCGTAACTCATTACGCCGATGAAATCCATCTCCAGGGGGATCTCGATCTGTTTTACCAGGTCGGAAATGAACAGCACACATCCCTTGAGCACCCCCACCAGAAGAGGCAGACAATCCTGATAGGCGGCTGCTATTTCCTTACCCAATTCGACAATGCGCCGCTCAATCGCCTCCTGCGCGATCAAAATCTCCACAATGTCATCGGACTTATGATTCATTGGTAACCAGCTTGCCGGCTAATAAACCGTACTTGGCCAGCAGATTGTAAAAATCCCGCTGGTAAAAGATGCGTATATTTACCTCGGGGTAGAGTCGCCGCAGTTTTCGAACCTTGCGGTTCTTACGTGTCACCAGACTTTGTTTCATGGTGGTGAGTTCAATATATAGATCTTGCTCAGGGAGGTAGAAATCGGGTGTGAAAGCTTCCGTTACTTTGCCTTCCGCATCGGCTTCCAAAGGGAAAGTGCGAGATTCGTATTCAAATGGGATGCGATAAAATTCGAGGAATCGGGCGAACTCCATTTCAGCGGAATTGGCAAAGCGCCCGTTGTCTCGTTTTTCAGGCATTTGAGGCAAGAGGTCTTTAACGATCCGGTCCCTGGGGACTTGCCGAAGACCCATCTCATCAAGAGCTGCCACTATTAGCTTTATTGCCTGCTCGATCGACAGGCGGTCCATTCGGAGGGTCAAATCGTAAAGGTTGGGGTCCTCCCGGTTCAGATGATAGAGAAAACGCAGGTAACGGGCACGCTCTATCTCCAGGCTTTTGATAAGCCTCGCGGCTTCCCGCTCGGATAACCTCTCGTGGGTCCTCACCTGCAGAACGCGGAATTTACGCGGAGCGATAAGCCGCACATGTAATGTGCCCGGGCGGTCACGAAACAATCCCTGAGCGCCCCTGCCGATTATCACCAGGTCCTGTTCTTCCGCCAACTGGGCAATAAGGTCTTGCAACAACCTGGCGCAAGCTTCGGTTTCCGCATCGATTTGACGGCTTCCCCGAGAAATCGCTTCGTCCACCTTTCGCAGCCTGGCCTCATCCAGATCTATTTCACCAGATAATTGAGCGAGTCTGGCCTTATCTACAAGCGAAAATCCCAGGCGCCCGGCAACCCGGGCTGCTACTTCTTCGCCCAGGGCTCCCGGTTCTCTGCATATCGTTATGACCGCCATTGTTTTCCAGTAATTTCAAATCAAAAGCCAGCGTCGCGCTTTGCCCAGGCTCCACGAGGTTATTGCGGCGCGCAGGCGGTTAAACATTTTTCAGAAAAACATCTTCGTTGAGCTTCCCTATGAGTTACTTGATTATACCAGACAGAGGAAATAAAGGACAAATGAGAACTTTGCGAGCTCTATCAGCCCGGCAGGCAAACAAGGTCGAGCGGCCGGGAGATCCGATTATAACCCGGTGCAATCAATCCGGAGAGATTTTCGAGAAACATGGGCTCTGCCCGGTTTGCCGCGCCCGGGAAATTATTTCTATTTCATGCTAATTTTATTAGAGTTCTAATCATCAGATATTCTTAGCTAAATTAATTAATTGACCTCCCCGGTCCAGCTTATTTATCCAATTTGCACTTTTTGGCAGTTGACAGGAGTCGAAGCCGAATATAAGTTGCGCCTAACAATGTTTTATTAATCGAACTAAGGTGATTGAGTAATTAAAAAAAGACTGTTCGGATTTCAAGGAGATAAAAATGAGCAAAAAACTTATTCTTGGATTGGCTTTGGCGGTTGTGCTGTTCAGCGGTTCTTTGATCAGCGCACAGGCAGATTGCGGCCTCGGCTGTCTGCCTCACATCAGCTTACCATGCTTCACTTGTGCAACAAATGCGGAGCCTGTACGCGACAGAGATTGCAGTGGCAATTTGATCACACCGGACGTGATGGCATCGCCAGGTTTTTAGTGATTTAATTTGGCAACCCCGGTATCGCGGATACCCGGGCGGCTAAAGAGCTCGATACTATGGGCCCATGGAATTGACAACTCACCCAGATATGAGAACCTGACCAACCCCCCGGTATTCAGCAGAGTCCCGGGGGGTTGACTATCTACGCGCAATGTCAGGAAGCCGAGTGCTGTTCAAGCCCAGCGATTGCGTTGGGCACAGCATACTCTTCGCAGCAAGGCAGGAATCCTTCCAAACCCCTTCTGCACAGCCTTTCACTCTCAAGAGCATGACTATGTGGACAAATCAAATGCAACTTGCCCGGGCGCATATTCCCACGGCCCGGCCATACGGAACCGATGGGGTTCGCCATCTGTTTACTGATTTTACAGTACTGTTATGCGAGCTCTCTGAGCCAGCCAGGCAAACAGGGTCAATCGACCGGGAGATCCGATTATAACCCAACGCAGTCAATCCAGAGGAACCCTTCGAGAAACCTGGGTTCTGCCCGGTTTGTCGCACGCGGGAAATTATTTCTATTTCACGCTAATTTTACAAGAGTTCTAATTATCAGATATTCTTAGCTAAATGAAAATTGACCTCTCTAGGCCAGCTTATTTATCCAATTTGCACTTTTTGGCAGTTGACAGGAGTCGAAGCCGACTTTAAGTTCCGCCTAACAATGTTTTGATAACCGTACTTGGTGATTGAGGAATTAAAAAAAATGACTATTCGGATCTCAAGGAGATAAAAATGAGCAAAAAACTTATTCTTGGATTGGCTTTGGCGGTGGTGCTGTTCAGCGGTTCTTTGATCAGCGCGCAGGCAGATTGCGGCTTCGGCTGTCTGCCTCACATCAGCTTACCCTCATGCTTCACTTGTGCAAGAAATGCGGAGCCGGTACGAGACAGAGATTGCGCAGGCAATTTGATTACACCGGACGTGATGGCATCGCCAGGTTTTTAATGATTTAATTTGCCAACCCCGGTATCGCGGATACCCGGGCCGCTAAGGGGCTCCATATTATGGGCCCCTGGAATTGACAACCCACTCGGAGATGAGAACCTGACCAACCCCCCGGTATTCAGCAAAATACCGGGGGGTTGACTATCTACGCGCAATCTCAAAAGGTCAAGTGCTGTTCACTCAAGAACAAACTGAATCAGATGCGGGTACACCCTTTGAAATCCCGCCCAACAAAACCTTAAACAACCTTAAATCAACTAAGTGTCCTGCCAACTCTTTATCGCTGTGCGCTAGTGGCGGTTGACAGGGGCCCAAGTCGGGTCTACCTTATTCTCAACCACTTTTGCCATGCATTCTCAGATGATTGTAACATTTAAGAGAATGACTATTTGGATATTCAGGAGATAAAAATGAGCAAAAAACTTATTCTAGGATTGGCCTTGGCCGTGGTGCTCGTCAGTGGCTCTTTGTTCAGCGCACAGGCGGCAAAAGATAATGACAGGCCAAATGCAACTTGCCAGGGCGAATATAAGTTTGGCCCCTCCACACCGAACCCCCTGGGTGCGCCTTCTAATTTACCGATTTACTACTAAGTCCAAGTTGACAATTTCTAAGACCCAAAACGAGCGGGGGAATAATTCCCCCGCCCCCCCGGGGTTTCCGCCTCACGCGGTTGCGCGTCTGTCGCTGGCGGCTTCTCGAGATCGAGGGCGGTCGGCGGGAGGCCAGCCTCTGGTGATGGACAGATCAGAGATAGTGTATGGATTCTGTTGCCGGACTGATTGTGCGCAACTGAACACTACCGGCAGTTGACAGGAGCCCAAGTGGTCTCTACTTTACTTTTAAGAGCTTTTTATACTGCGCTCTCAGACACTTGCAACATTTACAAGAATGACTATTGGAACATTCAGGAGATAAAAATGAGCAAAAAACTGATTCTCGCATTGGCCCTGGCCATGGTGCTCGTCAGTGGCGCTCTGTTAAGCGCACAGGCGGAGTGCGGCTCAGGTTGCCTGCCCCACATCAGCTTACCCTCATGCATGTCTTGTTCAAAAGATGTGGACCAGCAGCCGGCAAGAGACAGAGATTGCGCTGGCAATTTGATCACACCGGACGTGATGGGCTCGCCGGGTTTTTAATGATTTTATTTACAACCCTGCCGCCGTAGACACACTTAGCGGACCGCCTTCGGACCCTATGGTATTCCGGCCGCAACAGCGCCTGTCAAGCAGGAAATGTAGACCCCCGGGGTGAAGCGCCCCGGGGGATTACTTCACTCAAGACGGGTTTCCCAAGTTGAGGATTTTATACACATCGCGGGCAAGGCCCGGGAGCGCAGCGGCGTCTCGACCCTACCGTTGCTTAGCTACCTCGGCATAAACGGGGTCCCAACCAACAAGATCAAATGGTACAAGGTATTGGTGCAGCGTCAACGCCGTTTTTGCGGCCCACACCTCAAAACTAAGCTGCGAAGCACGAAAATTCGACGTTGTTACAGGTTTTGGGTTGCGGCTCGGCGCCACGGGCTTGCGTGCAGGTGTTTGGCTCAACCAGGCAACGGCTGAACCTTGGCGGTTGCATCGGCCGGAAATGCCGCGCGCCGCGGTGATACGCGGCGCGCAGTGTTTGAGGTAGGCCGGTTGCGCCCCTGCGGGGCGCAAC
>JBKQTS010000184.1:0-4420 GCA_052143075.1 Syntrophobacteraceae bacterium
AGCCGGGAAATGAGTTGGCTCCGCACGGGCCCCACTCGGGAGCTTTGCGGTAAAGAGCCATCTCAGAAAAAGGAATTGTTCCGGAATGGGGGAAACTTTACTCTTGACCGCTGCCTTTCAATGGGTGCCTTTCAATGGGCGACCCCTTTGAGCCTTTGAGTAACGGTAATGAGTTTCAGGTGTTTAGGAAATGAGAGGTGGCTATGACACTTGAATCCATAATTTTACAAATTGGGCAATCAGGAGTATAATCGCAAACACAGCATGGATGATTCCAACCTGCAGGCAAGCAATTAAGGCCTTTAGAGACAGTGCGGGCGGGTTCTTCAGCCATAATGTGTGGGCGAGGGCAGCTTGTGTACCCCAAAATAATCCTCACTGTCGGATGTCATGGTGGCCCCGACGTAGATGGAAATAAAGTAAACGATGAAGTCCCTCCTGTTTCAGGAAAAGAGAATTGTGCGCCGCCGGTGGTGTTTGCATCGAACAGTAATATGTTCGTATCAAGGGTAGTACCGCTCGGCGATATTACGGTTGTTTGTTGAAATACGCTTTTGGCGTCACCGCCGGTAGCGTTGAACCCTATTCCGTCATTCAGAGTGGTCGGTCCGTTATACAAAGTGTTAAAGGTGTCGAGCGTGGCCAAAGGGTCTCCGGTTTCGAAATTTGTGATGGCCTGATAAACCGGGGCTTGTCCCCGATTAGCTTGGAGAAAACTGAGATCGATCGTGACCGGGCCGGATGTAACCGTGCTGGAAGTATGATCTGCGTTGAATTCCTGGGTTGACTGATTGCCAACCTGACCCGTGATGGCCCCCTGATATAGAGTGTAGGGGAAAGTGATGAACCCCTTGAGGCCAGGGACCGTCGTCTGGCTTTTGAGCGTGCCGTCAGGGTTGAAGAGCAACAGCGTGTTGGGTGCTGTCGCGATGATGTTATTGTTACCATCGCTTGTTATAGATGACATCTGCAACGAACTTGAGAACGTCTCAGGTGTGCCGCTGGGGACGCCGAAAATTATGCCCGTGCCCTCATTGGCGCCTACGACTGAGTCAGGAGAGAATGTATTAAATCCAAAGTCCCAAGACATTTGGCTGATCACAGTCCCTTTCTGTGAATCAATATACCAGAGCTCGGAGCCTTGATTCACAGCAAAAAGGCCAAATTCCTGAAATGATCCAAAGCCCTTCACAGGCTCCGTACCCGGCAGGGTTATTGAGGGTGCTCCCGCCTTCGGGGCCAGGGTCACCACATCTAAGGGCGTAATTTCGCCGCTCGCGAGACCGAAAGCGCCTGTGGGACCTCCGAAAAAGCCGCCCCCTTTAGGCACGTTGAACACACCCCTAGGAAGGCCCGTCTCGCTGTCAACGGACGTCACTGTCCCTTTGGACTCCAGATACGTTATCCCCTTGGGTTGGTAAGCGCCCACATGATTTCCAGCTATGGTGGGGATAACGGTGAAGGAGAGTTTACCACTGCTTGACTTACACTTAAGAATTTGCTTCTGCGCGCAATGGAGGTAGGCGCCGCCGTCTATACGTACGGACCCGCCGTCCACCGTACAGTTCTTCGGCAGGTTGCCGGTAACGGTTGTCTTCGTGGTCAAGTCCACAAACGAAAAGGTTTTGTTGGTCCACGCCACTCCCGTAGCATCAGCGCACAAACCTTTTCCTGCCGACCCAAGCAGAGCTAAAGTGGTTACAAACGTCAACAAGCTTATTTTATATGGCAGATTGGCTTTCATCGGATGCTTCCTCCTGTAGTAAACGTCGTGGATCAGTAATGCTTAATTCCGACCCTTCGTGCAGATGCCTCATGTAAAGAAATATTAAGAGCGGTCGTTTCCACTGACAAGGAGGCCTGCTCACGAAACGGTAAAAATCGTACTCCAAGAAAAGTCATCGTTGACAAATCGGGTGCCTGGCACATCGCGGTATCAGAACCCGCAACCAGAGAACGCTGAACTGGCTGACAACCTAACTTATTGAATTTCTAACTGGTGATGAACCATAGCGTACGATATTTTTCCAATCGTCAACTGACCTCTCTCGGGCCAGGAATATGCAGCAACGAATAAAGGAAAGCGCGATTTATTTAAGGCCATTTTTAGCCGGAAGAATGCACCAACTTCAGTGCCAACCATCCCAACCGCTTCTTCGGGTGGGGTCTTTGCCCGAAAAAACTTCAGTTGCGCGCCTGAGATCGGAAAAAAATGTAAGATCTCCGGTTGGAATACTCAAGTTATACGTCGAGGGGACCGGTTTTTGCGTTCTTAGACGTGCCTCCATCCCCGGAGTTTGTGGAGTCGTTATTCCGTTGAGAAATCTTGCCACTTCATTAACTCGAAAAAACAGCCCGCGCATAACGCCTTATGGATCTTAATGTGTTAACTTCCCTGAGGCGCCAACACTCAGTAACATGCCGGACGGGATCGGAAACTGGGGGTGTGAAGCGAGTGAGATCGAATTGAAGCGTTCACATTTTATAAACGACGCGGTCATGAAGCAGTGCTGGCTTTTTCTACTTCTCTGCCCATGTCTCCCCAATCGTGACTTCGACTTCAACGGGAACTCTGGCAAGATAAGCTTTACCCGCTTCGATCATTGTCCTTTCCAGAATTGCAGCGGCATCATTTGCCAACCTATCAGGAACTTCGAGAATAATTTCATCATGGACCGTCCCTATGATCCGAGCTCCCACACCCAGCAATCTTTGTGGAAGCAGGCTCAGTGCCCTCTTTGTGATATCTGCGGCTGTCTCTTGGACGGGTGTGTTGTAGAAGTGCGTTCTGAACTGGCAAAACCGGTCTCATTGGCATGCCTCTTGCTGCTTCAATTGGAGAATTATGATGTTTTGCGGGTTTTGGGGTTGTTCAAGGAGTTTTTGCGAGGCGGAATCCGAGCCGAAAATGCAGTTTGAGATGCATAGCGCACAACTTAATGCATTATTCCGGTTCATAGTACACCAGCTTCCGAGCGAAGTTGGGGGGAGTCCAGACCCGAAAATAAAATGGACAACATGATGGAAAACATAATTGAAAAGGAAAGACTCGTCCGGGAATACCTCGACCAGGACAACAAGGAAGCGGCGATAAAGCTGCTTTTCGAACTTGTGGTTCTCTGCGCCAAGGATAAGAATTTCGAAGCTGCGGAGGCCATGAGATCCCGCATTTTCGAAATAGACGCGATGGCGCTTAGTGAGATAATCCGTTCCGGCGAGATCATCGAAGAAGAAAAAAGCCTGGCCATAGACAGAGGCCACCGGGAAATCTGGGTCAAACTCTACGACAGCCTCAGCGTGGAGGAAGCCAACACACTTTATTTTGCGCTCAAGAAAGCAACCTACCAGACAGGCGAGACGATTTCTCACCAGGGCGATTTGAAGCCCCGACTCTATTTCATCAACGGCGGACGAGTTAAGGTTGTCTATTTTAGGGACGGCCAAGAAGTCTTTTTAAGAAACGTTGAACCAGGCCAGCTAGCTGGAGAGGACACATTCTTCTTGACTACCCTCTGCACGACAAGCGTGATAGCGCTTTGTAGGACAGAGCTAAGTTACCTTGATTCAAACATTCTGAATCTATGGATGACCACTTCCCCGCTGCTTGAGTCCAAATTGTACAGCTTTGCATCGAAAACAGACAAGATTCCAGACCTGCTTAAAGCCCAGACAATAGATCGCCGCCGCATGAGGAGAATCCCCTTTGGAGGAAAAGCGACGGCCCAACTGATGAATTCATCCGACAATCAGGTCGGCAAGCCCTTCAAAATGAACATGGGCGACATATCCAGAGGCGGGGCAAGCTTTTATGTCAGGATTTCAAAAAGAGAAGCAGCTAGCCTGCTGCTTGGAAAGAGGCTTCGCATCAGTTACCTTCCTCCGCAGATGGGCGATCCTTCGCACATAATCGAACAGAGCGGTACAATCGTAGCACTGTGTTTCCATCCCTTCGAAGATTGCGCCGTCAGTGTAACATTCGATTCGCCACTGCCCGAAGCGCTGCTAGATCAATTAGAACAAATTTCCCAGCCGCCTCAGGATGAGGTTTTTTGAGGTTCTCGTATCCAATCGCGTCCTACTCCAAATGCCCTTTTTATGGGGAAACCTTCTGAGCGGAAGAAATCGGACTTGAGAGAATCATATCTGAAGGGCTGCTATCTACTTGTCACTGGAATTAAAAAGGTGATCTAAACCTGTAGGCCAGAGTTCATCAGCTAAGATCACCTTTTTAGTATGGATGTATCAACTGAAGTAATCTGCCAATACGGCCGGGGTTTTTGCGGGGTAGGTAAACACAATCATAAAAAGGCTATAAATCTAGCGAGTTACACAGAGGGGTTAAATTTGTCGTCTGCCTACTCGTGAGAGGGTGCAGATTTGATATCCAGGACGGCCTTAGGCATTGGAATCTCTAGGGATT
>JBKQTS010000185.1:0-32509 GCA_052143075.1 Syntrophobacteraceae bacterium
CCCCTTTGCTTGTCACCAACTGCGCGCATGCAGCTTGCCCTCCCTTTGACGAATTTGCGACACAATATCATATGGTTGGAGTGAACGCAGTATAATTTTCACGCATGCTCACGCATAATCCAGGCTACGATCTATTCTCTTTCCTCACGTCTCTGCCAAGGTAGCAAGGCCGCGTTCACCAACCAGTATGATCTCGGTATGGGAAAGACGGTTTCGTATCACTTTTGCTATGGCATACATAAACTTAAGTCCCAGGGCTTTGTCTTCGTTCAATATCTCCCTCAGTTTTGCCGCGTCAAAGGCAATTACTTTCGAGTCATCAAGACAGCGCACAGCTCTGGTATAAAGATAAGGTTCGACGACCGCCGACCATCCCAAACCTTCACCCTTCGTCACAATATCGACGGTGACCCGTATCGGGGGTCTATAGGGTCCTGCGTCAATATCCAATGTCATGAGGGCCTTTCCCTCAACCAACAGGAGGAGACTTTTTGCCGGATCCCCCTTTTTCCATAGCTGGACACCCGCCTGATAAAACTCCTCAGTGGCCATGTCCGCAAATTTGCTTAGATCTCCATCACTGAAACCTTTGAACAACCCAAAATTCTTTAGCAGATCTACCGAAATCATATGTCATTCCTTCCTTTTCTCAAAAAAGATACAGGTTCTAGTGTTGTTGTACACTTACCGCTCTTTTCCGGATGTAGCAGACCCCGGACGAACTCCAGGCCTTTTTCAGGCACTTGTGCCGAAAGGCAACGAAGTCACCAGTCGGAGGATATATTCTACTGCCGGCTCCACAAGGGCCCTGGTATCCGCAGAAAGGTCACGGTGGAAGTCAAAGTCGTAGCCGCGGATAGACACAAGGTTTCCTGTGGGGCCCGGACAGTGCAGCATCTCGATCAGCGCAAGAAGCATCGCCGGGGTAATGTGGTGACTGAATGGAGACGGAGCGAATTCCGGAGATACGGGTGCGCAATGGAGATTGTCCAAGCTCTCATGAACATGTGCGTCTACGAAGATGACCTGATGGTAGCCGGCCAGCACATCCATTATCTCAGGGACCAGTTGAACCAGGAAGATGGAATCCACTTCCGCGCCAAGCTCATCCAACCCGGTGTTTTCCTCGCTCAATATTTTTTGACCCAGGCGCCGTCGCAGAGCATTGACTACGCAAAAAGCAACGCCATCGTCAGCGCGGTCTATGTTCCCGTAACCAATAACCAGGGTGCGAGGTAGTTGTTTCTCAAGTTTCATAACATCTCGAATCGAATCAGATTCTTTCATCACGGGATATCCGATCCAAAACCGTCCCATCCGCCGACTTAAGCGTGATTTCCAGCGGCATTTTCCCCAGGGCATGCGTGGCGCACGACAGGCATGGATCATAGCACCGGATGGCCGCTTCTACTCGGTTCAACATCCCTTCGGTCAGCTTTGTGCCATCGATGCAAGCCTTTGCAACCATTCCCGACGCTGTGTGCATAGCCCAATTATTGTTGCCTGTGGCCACGATGAGATTCACCCTGCTCAACTGCCCATTTTCGTCTGTACTGTAATCGTGGAAAAGGGTCCCGCGAGGAGCTTCGATGACGCCCACCCCCTGGCCGGGGAGCTTGGTTGGTGAAGGATAGGCGCGGATATCGCTGGACATGATGTCAGGATCGTCCAGTAACTGAGCCAAGCGCTCAAGGGCATATACCAGCTCGATCAACCGGGCGTAGTGATAATAGAGCGATCCTTCAACAGGCTTGCCTCCGTTGATCTGCTTGAAAAGCTTAAACTCCTCGTTGGCCAGGGGCGTGCCAATTTTCTCTGCAACGTTCAGGCGCCCTAACGGGCCGACTCGATAAGTCCCGTTCGGCCAGCCTAATTTTCGATAGAAGGGAAACTTGAGGAATGACCAAGGTTCCACATGTTCCCCCACATGTGACAGGTAATTATCCGGTTTGAACTGTGCGATCGGTTTGCCTCGGGAATCCTTTA
This sequence comes from Syntrophobacteraceae bacterium, assembly GCA_052143075.1. Classification (GTDB taxonomy): domain Bacteria; phylum Desulfobacterota; class Syntrophobacteria; order Syntrophobacterales; family Syntrophobacteraceae; genus SbD1. Next base: position 1,987 of record JBKQTS010000185.1, read on the forward strand.
CCCGGATCTCGCCGTCGTAGAGCTGGAGACCCCCTTCCATATCCACCAAGCCCATGTAGCTGGAGGGAAAAGATGCGAAGGTTGCAGCCAATTCTTTGTTGCTTCCCAGCCAGTCCTTGCCGATGCCCACTGCCACCTTGGCAATTTCGACCATGGTATCGAATTCGGCAAGGATTGCGTCGCGGTCTTGTGGAGTCAGAGTTGAGTTCACTCCACCGGGAACGGCAAGAGTTGGATGGACACGTTTTCTGCCTAACCTTTCGATGATCTGTTGACCGTAGCGGCGCAGGTTCACCGCCTTCAGCGCCAGTTCAGGGTTCGCCTGGATGATCCCCACTACATTGCGAACAGCAGGGTCGGCGTCGAAACCCAAAACCAGGTCCGGAGCCGCCAGGTGGAAGAAATGCATCGCGTGGGACTGTATGTATTGACCCATGTGCAACAATTCGCGCAGCAGCTTGGCCGGCCGCGGTATTTCCACTCGAGCGACGCCATCACACGCCTTCGCTGCCGCCAGATGATGGCTTACCGGGCATATACCGCAGATTCGCTGAGTGATTTCCGGCATCTCAAAGTATGGGCGGCCTTCGCAGAATTTCTCCAACCCGCGGAATTCATCAACGTGGAAGAACGTCTGTTCCACCTCGCCCTTTTCATTTAAATGGACCGTGACCCGCCCGTGACCTTCGATGCGTGTCACAGGTTCGATGGTGATCTTTCGAGGACCCATAGCTCTTCTCCTCTAATCATATTTGAAATATTGCGGTGGAAAAACGGGAACACGCCCGGCAAGCAGTTCCGACAACGCAAAGAAGATCGAATCAGCACTCGGTGGGCAGCCGGGTATAAACAGATCGACCTTCACCACGTCGCCAACGCCTGTGACCCTGGCGAGGGGTTTGCCGAGCTCCGGGGAATCAGGGATGAGTCCATCCACCACACTCTCTGCATCGAGGTAGGCTCGCTTCAATGCTGCGTCTGTGCCCACGAGATTGCGCATGGCAGGCACATTTCCAAAAGCAGCACAATCGCCAAGGGCGATAAGAATCTGGCAGCGCTCCCGCATCAGTTTGGCAACATCGATGTTGTGAGTGTTACAGATTGCCCCTTCGAGAATGCCCACGGTTACACCTTCTTTGGGCGGGTGTTTCAGGTCCGTCACCGGACTCGAGGTAATGTCCACCGCTTCCAAGAGCGCTACTATGCGTTCATCGATGTCCAATATTGACATGTGACATCCCGCGCAGCCAGCCAGCCAGTCAGTGGCTATCTTGACTTTTGCCATTATTCATTCTCCTTTCACTTGAGTTGCCGGGACGCGCTAGCAGAAATCTCGTCCAACGAAGCCCCAAGCCTCTTGCCCAGTTTTGCTGCCAGTAAGGAGAGGACTTCCCAGTCCGGCTTGGCTTCTCCCGCGGGCTCTACCGCTTTGTTGACTTTCTGCACGCGGCCCTCTGTATTTGTCAGGCTGCCTGTTCGCTCCGACCATATGGCCATCGGCAGCACCACGTCAGCCCGCTGGATCGGGGGAGATATGAAGCCGGCCTGCACGGCGATAAATGCGTCCTTATCGACATCCTTCAGCACATCCCTGCCGTCAAAGTCTTGCTCACCGAGCATAGCATACAGCACTTTGACGGTGGATGGCTCGAAGCCGTTAGCTAATCCGAAGGCCACCGCAGCATGGGTGTTGACACCAGGCTCAAGCGCAACGAAAGCGGCCTTGGCTTCCAGCTTTTTCAGGGCGCCGGCAGCCTCCTCCGTAACGCCGGCCCCATACAGCACGACAGGCTGTACTGCACGCTCGGCGATTTCAATGGCCTTATTGACCTCGGCCATTTCCAGGCACATAGATGCAAACGGCGCCAGCCCATTTTCCTTGCCGTCCACCACCACGAGTCGCGCACCCTTGTCAACGGCGCGCTTGACAAAGAAGGATGAAACCGGCTGGTCCTTGACCGGATCGGCGCCGACCACAAGAATGAGATCGCTCCCGACGATCTCGGCAAGCGAACCTTGTGGTTTATCAATCAGTTTAGGGGCAAGGTCATTGAGTAAGCCAACGTTGGCTGTCTTCAGTTCTTGACGAAACAACTTGCCCAGCAGGTAAAGCGCCTCATTCGTACAGTTACTGGAAGTCAAAACCCCGATCTCCCGGGCATCAACCCTGCCTACTCGATCGGCAACCGCTTGCAATGCTTCATCCCAGCTTACCGGTTCAAGCTTGCCTTCTCGTCGGAGCAAGGGCTTGGTGACGCGCTCGCGCTCATCGTATAGCGGATCGAAACGGCCATATTGGCAAAGCCGTCCACCGCTGACCTTTGCGTCCCAATCACCATCAATACGCAGGACGTTGCCGCCACGGGTGATGATTACCGTGCCACATCCCACGCTGCACCGGCTGCATGTACTCTTGATGCTTTCCGTCTGCGCCTCGCGGCCCATGAAAGAGGTTCGACGATTGAATATGGCGCCAGTAGGACATACCTGTGAACAATTGCCGCAGGAGATACAGGTAGTATCGCCCCAAGGTAAAGCTGCATCGCAATGGACCATGGACGAATTGCCGCGATTTCGCAAACCCAGCGTGTGATTAGCTGTAAGATCGCTGCACGCGCGCTCACACCGGCCGCAGAGGACGCACCGGTTATGTTCCATGATTAAGTATTTGTGTGAGGCATCTACCGGGAAGGGTTTTGTATAAGTCGGGTAAATCCAGTGATCAAGACCATAGCGATACCCCAGCTTTTGCAATTCGCAGTCCCCGGACGCCTCGCAAAACGGGCAGTAATGGTTTCGTTCCGAAAATAACATGTCAAGGATGAATTTTCGCGCACTAACCACCTGTGGTGATTCTGTCTCTACTACCATTCCCTCAGTTATAGGGAAAGTGCATGCCGTTATTAAAGTACGCTGTCCTTGAACCTCCACAACGCATATTCGGCAAGCACCGATCGGAATCAGTGCAGGATGGTCACACAGGGTCGGGATGTCTATACCCGCCTGCTTTGCAGCCTCGAGAATCGTGCTGCCAGGCGGCGCGCTGACTTTTTGGCCATTCATAGTTATATTGACCATCATGGTTTGTGACTTCTCCCTTTATGATTAGTGGATGATGTATGACGTTTTGTTTCTTATGGCAACAGCAACAGTTACTCACTTTTCACATCAGGATTCCTAAGATTCAAGGGATGCAGCATCACATCGCAGGCAGCGGCTTGCCTCTTTTACAGCTTGTGTCCTCTCGTAACCCAGTTCGACCTCTTGGAAGTCACGCCGCCTCCTTTGCGCGTCCAACTCCGGCATCTTCGCTTGCTGCGCCTCTATGGATTCCTCGTCGATGACGAACGGCACCGCAATCTCTTCTTCCGGTGGTTCCTCATATGCCGGCTCACCGTTGATCGTCCTTATGTGGTTATCCATATCACGTGCGGCCCGGTGTCCTGCAGCAATGGCGCCGATCACTGTGTCCGGTCCTGTCAGGGCATCGCCTCCAGTAAAGAACTTCTGATTTGTCGTTTGGGTCTTGCTTCCAGGTGCCAGCTCAAACGTCGACCACCTGCTGACACCAACGCCGCTATCCTTTGGGACAAAGGTCATATCCGGCACCTGGCCGATGGACGAAACAACTGCATCCACACTGAGAGTGAATTCAGATCCCGCAATCGCACCAGGTATCTTTCTCCCGCTCTTATCAAACTCCCTGAGTTCCATGCGCTCACAGGTAATCCCGCAGACCTTGCCGTCCTTCTCTTCAATCCTCAACGGGGCGACCAGGAATTGAATTTTGACTCCTTCATCTTCCGCTGCGAGGATTTCCTCTTCCGCTGCCGGCATGTCCTTTTTTTCGCGGCGGTAGAGGATTGTGACATCCGCACCCAGACGCAATGCCACACGGGCGGCATCTACGGCTGAATTACCGCCGCCGATGACGGCCACTTTGGAACCGAGCATTTTTTTGCCGCTCAACCAGGCTTCTTCACTGGTATTAAAATCTCTAAGGAACTCTACACTGCCGAAGACACCCTGCAGGTTTTCTCCATCCACGCGCATCGACTGGCTCTGATGAGCGCCCGTGGCCAGGAATACGTAGTCGAACTCCCTGTCCACCTGCTCGAAGGAAATCTCTTTGCCCACACGGGTGTTGCATTTGATTTCCACACCGAGGGCCTGGATGTTATCGTTGATTTCACCGGCCAGAATATCCCTGGGGAGTCTGTAGGCGGGAATTCCCCAACGGAGCATTCCACCCGGTTCAGGGAGTTCTTCGAACACGGTTGTCTTGTATCCTCTGAGTGCAAGATCTCGTGCCGCGGTCAGTCCGGCAGGCCCTGCGCCGATAACTGCGATCTTTTCCTTTCTGGTTACCGGCGCCGGCGCAGTTTTCGGCCTTGGCGCGTTGTCGGCGACGAACCTCTTCAAGTATTTAACGGCTATGGCTTCATCGAGATTGCTTCTGCGGCACTTCGTCTGGCACTTATGGTCACATACCCTTCCGCATACCGAGGGAAAAGGATTTGTCCTTAACATGACCTTATAGGCATCTTCGAAGCGTTCGGCTCGCACCAGGGCTACGTAAGCCGGCACGTCCATTCCTGCGGGACAGGTATGCTGGCAAGGCGATTTGAAGAGCGCCGAGCATACGACGGCCCTGCACTTCTTTTCTCTTATATGCTCCTCATATTCATCCCTGAAGTAGCGGATGGTGCTGAGGACCGGGTTCGGGGCCGTCTGCCCGAGACCGCACAGAGATGCGTTCTTAATGATAGAGCCCATCTGCTCGAGGAGTTCGATATCTCCTTCCTTGCCCCTGCCTTGGGTGATGTCGGTCAATATATCGAGCATCCTCTTGGTTCCTGCACGGCACGGGGTACACTTCCCACATGATTCCTCCTGGACGAAATCCATGAAGAAACGGGCCATATCGACGGCGCACTTGTCCTCATTCATGACAATCATGCCGCCGGAACCCATAATGGCTCCCAGCTCTACGACCCTCTCATAGTCGATCGGAGTATTGAGATGCCCTATTGGGATACACCCACCGGAAGGTCCCCCCAATTGCGCGGCCTTAAACTTCTTTCCGCCCGGGATACCGCCGCCGATGTCATAGACCATCTGCCCGAGGGTAGTTCCCATGGGGACCTCGACAAGACCGACGTTCACAACATCGCCTGTCAGTGCGAAGACTTTTGTGCCTTTGCTTTTTTCCGTTCCTATGGCGTTATACCAGGATGCCCCGTTTAAAATAATCTGACCGACATTGGCAAATGTCTCGACGTTGTTCAGAACCGAGGGCTTGCCCCAAAGTCCGGCAATGGCAGGGAAGGGCGGCCTTGGCCGCGGCATGCCGCGCTTGCCCTCGATAGAGGTCATCAAGGCCGTCTCTTCACCACATACAAATGCTCCGGCGCCCTGGTAAACCTCAATATCAAGGTCAAATCCCGTGCCCAGGATATCGTTCCCCAAAAGTCCATATTCCTTGGCCTGGTTGATTGCAATATCCAAACGGTGAAGGGCCAGAGGGTACTCTGCACGGCAATATATGTAACCCTGATGAGCCCCGATGGCCTTGGCGGCAATGACCATGCCTTCAAGCACGGCATGAGGGTCACCCTCCAGGACGCTTCTGTCCATAAAGGCGCCGGGGTCACCCTCGTCGGCATTACACAGAATGTATTTTACCTCACCGGGCGTCTGGGCGCAGAACCTCCATTTGAGACCCGTAGGGAAGCCTGCGCCTCCTCTTCCGCGCAATCCCGAGTCGAAGACCTCTTTGATGATCTGTTCCGAGGTCATTTCTGTGAGTGCCTTTGCCATTCCGGCATAACCGTCTCTGGCAATAGCCTCATCAATGTTTTCCGGATCGATCACGCCCCTGTTTTTCAACACTATCAGCTTCTGGAGGGCGAAAAACGGTATATCATTCATTTGTGGAATGGCTTCTTTTGTGATCGGTTCTTTGTAAAGAAGCCGCTCCAGAATTCTTCCCTTCACTAGATGTTCTTCAACCAGTTCCGGCATGTCCTCCGGGGTTGCCGACATATAGACGACACCCTCCGGATAGGCCACTATTACGGGGCCAAGGGCACAAAGTCCGTTACAACCGGTCTCAACAACCTTGACTTCTCCCGAAAGTCCTCTTTTATCAATCTCTTGCTGTAAAGCCCGCCTTGCATTAATGCTTCCGGCAGTGTGACATCCGGTTCCTCCACAGATCAAAAAATGCGAACGAAAGACTTTCATTTGGATACTATCCTCCTGCACATAGATTCAGTAAGGAAGCACTCATCGAACCTTTATCAGTTATCAGATGGCCTCAGCCTCTGGCCATCGCAAACATGGTCTGAACCTCTCCCTGGAGAATATGCCGCCTGAATACCTGGCGCATCTTGTTTGCATCCATTTGTCCGTAAAGGATAGGTTCCTGCCCCAGTATTTTTACCGTGACCATGGGTTCTTTGCTGCACATGCCTGCGCAGCCCGACGTCGTCACCATGAGATCCGTTACCCCTGCTTCGGCGATTTCACTCATCAATGAATCCATCACTGCCCTCGCGCCAGCGGCAATCCCACACGTACCCATGTGCACGGTTATTTTTGCTCTCTGGCCCCCTTCTCTTACGGAGATCTCGGAAAGTACCTTTTCCTTGATTTTCTTCAAATCTGCTATCGATAATTTTGCCATAGCTGATCACCTCGTCCCTTTACTCGTACTGACCAATTACTTCTTTGACCTGCGCCGGCTTACACCTTCCATGGACTTTCTCGCCCACGAAGATCACCGGTCCCAATCCACAGGCACCTACGCAACGCACTGTTTCCAGGGTGAAAAGCCTGTCGGGAGTCGTTTCTCCTTCTTCCACTCCCAGCTCTTTCTTGATGGTGTCGCAGATGGTCTTGCCGCCACGGACATAACAGGCGGTTCCCAGACACACGCGCATGGTGTGCTTGCCGCGCGGGGTCATCGTAAAGAATGAATAAAAGGTCACCACTCCATAGACTAGACTCAGAGGCAGATTAAGCCCGGTAGCGATGATTTTCAGGATGGGTATCGGGAGGAATTCCAGTAACACCTGAGCCTGTTCCAAAACGGGAATCAATGACCCGGGCTTGCCTTTATTCCTGGCTATAATTTCGTCTAACTTTATAAGTTGTTCCGCTGTGAATTCCTTGGATATGTCAATTTCAACATTTGCCGCTTGTGATTCCATGCACTATCCCTCCTTGTAGTTGACAATTCACGCTTCGGTTCCTATGGTTTTTTCCCCTCCTTCGACATGCTTCCTAATGAAAGTTAGCACTTTCACAAGATTCATGGGAACATCGCCCATTTCCTGCTTGATAGTTCGGGTATCCAGGATATATTCCCGATCGTTGTGGCGATGGCGGTATATGAAATCAACATCCGAGTTGCCCGCAACCAGTGTCACCAACGTACTTGCTATATTTCCAAGGGGTTGTCGATCAATGTGGCTGAGCGTAAATTCGGCCAAAACTCTCGTTCCTTCACCCCCCTTCGATTCTATGATAAATCTCCCGCCCGTTCTTGCCGCGGCCTGAGCAAGCATAGGAAGCCCTAAACCGAAATTGCGAACCGTTTTTGTGGTGAAGAATGGATCCATGGCTTTTTCGAGAACATCCTCACTCATGCCTGATCCATTGTCCCGTATTTCTATGGATAGCAGGTCCCTTCTTTGGTCTTCTATAATGTCGATGTAAACCCTTTTAGCACCGGCCCGGGTTGAATTTTCCACGATATCAAGTATATGCAGGGAGAGCTCGAGCATTTATTTCTCCTGAATATATCTGCCTCTTCGATGCTCAAAGGCCATCTTCAACTCGGCAATCGTTCCTCTTTCGAGAAACATCGTCGTCACCCCTTGCCCGATATCCTTGATAAAATGCGCATCCGATGATTCGACAAATGAGAAACGGGATAATTCGGGATATTTTGAGCGGGCACCTCTTATCCCTGTGCGATATGTCACCTCAAGGGCATCAAGAGGAATGTCCGGGTCGATAAAACCTAACTGGCCAATGATACTGAAACCTTGCCGATCAATATGGGATGCTATTGCAAGTCCACCGAAGCCATGAATACGATGAATGATTTCAAGTAAAGGCAGCTCAGTCGCTCCGAGAAGAAATCTGTCGTTAAAACCCACTATCTCGTCTAAATCGTTGACAATGGCCTGACATCCAAATATCTCCTCTCGATTCGTGCCGGGAAGATGATCATAGACAATATTCTGCATCTTCATCAGATCGTCCAGTGTATCAAAAAGAGCCAGCAGATGAACTTCTTCGCTGCTTGTTATTTCCATCCCGGGGAGGACAGTAAGGGGCCTCCCCTCAACAGACCTCAACACGAATTGCACATTTTCCATGGCATTGTGATCGCATATCGCAATAATATCCAACCGTTCTGCGATGGATTTCTCAACCACAGCCCCAGGATACATTTCCATGTCTGCACAAGGTGAAAGGCATGTATGTACATGAAAATCACAGCGGAACGACCTGTACATATTGCATCTTTACCCGCACGAAGAAAAGATGGTCATCATAGTCTTTTTTTCTGTTTGTTCACATGCTAATCGGTTCTTTAATCTTTAATGTCCAGGTTTAAATTCTTATCCTTTCAGGCGAACGGCTTTAGCACTTGAGGTTAGGCACAATTGCATCTTCATGAGGACAGTGAGAGAGGACGGTGAGAAAGGAATGTAAAACGAAGTTTGAACTCAGCTCTCGAAGTCACGATCTTTTTTAGCAGCAGCCGCACGACCGACTTTCAATCGTAAATAAATCTACCCCCTTTCATCTGGTAATGGTTTAATTAAGTTATATATCCTACCCGTTAGCTCAAAAGCAGATAGTTCTGATACGAGTATTGGGATACCCTCTTTTATTGCTTTATCGAGGGTATCCTTCGCGGGTTCACAATCCTGGACGAGGATGATTCCTGCGTGTTCTTTGAGACTGGCGACAGCAACGATGTTCTGATGAACCTGGCGGGTGATCCAGATGTCACCCCCATTGCTGTTTCCAATGACATCACTCAGCAGATCTCCAGTGTATCCTCCCCCTATCTCTGTTTTTAGCTTGTCTTCGCCGGATCTGATTCTTAAGTTCAAGGCGTTGACGATAGACTCTAAATCCACGTCATCCAACTCCTTTTCTCAACTATTGAGAGAGTCTCTATTCGTCTTGATAATCATTTTGAGGTACGTTCCCCTCCCAACTTCGGATGAAACCTTGAACATGTCAGAAAAGCTCTTTATGTTGCACAGTCCCATTCCAGCACCAAATCCCATTTCCCTGATTCTTGGACTCGCAGTTGAATAGCCGGGTTGCATGGCCAGTTCGATATCCGGAATCCCCGGACCCTCATCGATTGCCTCAATCATAATAGAACCAGGCACGACGTGAAGACGGATCATCCCCCGTCTTGCATAAGATACGATATTGATTTCAGACTCATAAGCGACCAGAGCAGCTTTCCTGACCACATCGCTGGACAACCCCATTTGTTTCAAGATCGTCTTGATCCTGCCCGATACCTCCCCTGCATTATCGAAATTACCTCCGACAACTGTAAGACATCCTTCATACAGGGGTTTTTCATCCACGATGGCGCTATTCACTCCGCACTTTTTCTATGCAACCCTTGATGCCTTTTAAGTACAGGCGCCCGGCAATCTCAAAAAGCAGTTTTTACTTCCTTGTCCAGTTGCTCTTCACCACAGAGCACTTCCGCTTCAAGGCGGTCTTTTATTGCATTCAGGGCCATTTCAGTCTCCCAATTCAGCGATGTGAAAAATATCACTTCCGATGTGCTCTGTCAACACTTATTAGTTAAACTGGACATTTTCAACCGGGGTTTTTGCGGGAGGAAAACACAGTGCTTATTGCTTTGCTTCTCAATGCACGGGCCAATCGCCTACGGAAATACAAAGTTGTGCGCTTCCAAAAAGTTTTGCGGCGCCAGGTTTGGCATAAATGTTGACTTTGTGCTTCTTTGTCATCGCCTTCACTTTGCCTGTGCCGGCCTGCGCCGGCGCCTGAGCAAGCCGAAGCCAAATCGAGTTGACTAAGTGAACTGTTTCTATATAATTAAATGTTTGCTCAGACTAAGGTGAATCATCAGTTTGTGTCCACCCGGAAGTTTCTGCCAATGAAAAAGAGGAAAATCCAATGCGCTCAATGGATTATTTGACGCCGTTTATAGAGGTAGGTCGCGGGCTCTGTGACGGCGCTGAAAGCAATTGCGTGATGGACCTTATTGCCGGGAAGATAACAAAGACCCTCAATCTCAAAGGGTGCTTCATCAAAATGAAACATCCTCATGGCGACCACATGGAGTTGCTTGCGAGCTGCGGTCTGAGTGAGCGCTTCCTGTTCAGCAGGTCCGACGATACACCCGGCTGCGTATGCTCACACCTGCCTGGAAAAACTATCTGCGTCCCAAAGCTTCAAAACGCGGAAATCACCGCTGAAGCAGAGCTCATGATGATGGAAGGCATTCAAGCCTTCGCCGTGCTGCCTATCGAAGTAGGGCAGGAAGTGATTGCCATGGCGGCGCTCTTTACCGGCGCTCCGCGCGAATTCACCGAGAAGGAGCTCAGCTTTGCCAGGACCCTGGCCGGCCAGGGCATTTTGGCCATTGCGTGGAAACGCCGCGTTGACGAACTCATCGAGCATGAAAGACAGTATTTACGGAGCTTTCAGGAAATCAGCAGCACCATTAATGCAACCCTCAATATCGGTAAAGTTCTGGAACTGGTCGTCACAAAAATCACGGAGGTTCTGGCCGTGAAGGGCTGTGTGGTCCGCCTGCTCGACCCTAAAACCCAAAACCTTTACGTGGCGCGAAGCCATGGCCTGAGCCAGGACTTCCTTAACAAGGGACCCGTGGATGCTCAGAAAAGCATCGCCGAAAACATGGCTGGACGCGTGGTAGTGGTAGATGACGTCTTCACCGACCCACGTCTCCAATACCCGGCCGAGACCGCCGAAGAAGGCGTCCGTAAGGTTCTGTCCATTCCGTTAATGGTCCGAGGCAAGGTCATAGGCGTGCTCCGCATTTATACCGGAGAGCGGCCCCCGTTCACTAAGCGCGAAATTAACCTCGCCGTAGCCATAGCGCAACAATGTGCCTTCGCCATCGAAAACGCTCGCATATATCAACGGCTGCATTACGAATATCAGCAGTTGCTCACCGACTTCGGCTACGAAGGAAGCAGTCACTAGTCGATTATGGTGTTTGAGCCTCCATTTGAGTGAGATGAGTGAGATAAGGAAAAATGGAACAAATCAATACCCTGTCAATTCAGCAATCCTGTGATGTCGATTTCATCCATCGAGTCGAAGAAGCCAGCGAACAAAAGGTGAGCAAATGTTATCAGTGCGGCAACTGCATCGCCAGTTGCTCCTACACCTTCGTGTACGACTATCCGGTGAATCAGATCATGCGCCTTATTCAGTTGGGTCAGAAGGATATTGTCCTTAAGTCCCGCTCGATCTGGCTTTGCGCAAACTGCCAGGCATGCACCACCCGCTGCCCGAACAATCTCGACGTTGCACGGATCATGGAGACCCTGCGCATCATGTCACGCCGGGAAGGGACGGTATCAGAGCCGGATATCCGCACATTCTACGATGAGTTCCTTGGATCCGTGAAAACCTTCGGGCGTGTCTTCGAAACCGGACTGCTCCCGGTTTACAACTTCAAGGTAAGGAAACCATTCACTGATATGGACTTGGCTCCGGGGCTCCTGATGAAAGGAAAGCTCACCTTTATACCCTCCAGGATAAAGGGGCGAAAAAAAATCGCCGAGATTTTTGAACGCCTTGGAGTTCACCGCAAGAACGGATCTTCTTTCAAAGTTGATAAAGCCCGTCCTCGCAGCAACGTTCCGTTGACTACTCAAACTGACATTTAAGAAGAGAAACCCAGGTGAAACGCATAGCCTACTACAAAGGATGTTCCCTCGAAGGGCTGGCCGCCGAATACGACCTTTCGACCCGTGCCTTGTGCGAGGCGCTGGGCATAGAGCTCGTCGAAATACCCGATTGGAACTGTTGCGGTTCCACGCCTGCTCATTCTTATGACCCAATGCTTTCAGCCGCTCTTGCAGGCCGCAACCTTGCCATCGCAGCCCGGCAGGGATGCGGGATGGTCATGACCCCCTGTCCCGGATGCCTCAAATCGCTAAAGGGAGCACAGGAAATCTGTGAGCATCCGGAACAGCGCAAGGCTTTTCTGGAACTGGTCGGCATGGAGATGGACGAGCGCACAAAGACGGTCTCCCTGCTGCAGCTCCTCTATGAAGAAGTCGGCCTTGAAGTGTTACAAAAGCTCGTTCGACGCCCATTGACCGGACATGTCATTGTTCCCTATTACGGCTGCTTGCTCACAAGGCCCGCACAGATTGCCCGGTTCGATGATCCCGAAAATCCGATCTCTATGGACCGGCTCATTCAGGCCACAGACGCCACAGTTCCGGACTTTCCCTACAAAACCGAGTGCTGCGGGGCCACCTATGGAGTCACCCGCAACGCTATAGTGGGCAAATTGAGCGGGCGAATTCTGGATATGGCCGCTCGCCTGGGCGCCGAGGCCATTGCCGTAGCCTGTCCCCTGTGCCAGCAGAACCTCGATCTGCGCCAGGACCAGGTAAATCGATACTGTAAGAGCACATTCCATCTTCCGGTCCTCTACATTTCGCAGGTGATCGGGCTTGCGCTGGGAATCGATCCGAAAGCGCTGGGTATGGATAAACTATCCGTAAGTCCCGAGTGCCTGCTTCAGGATCTTGGAGGAGCGGAGAACCAGGAGTCCCATATTAGTCTTTCGCCTTAAAATCCACCGAAACAAATCGGGCAAATCTCACGATGCAATCATGCAGAGTACGCTCAGGAAAACAAAGCCCAGCCGAATAAGGCTTCTCTGAATCTTGGCGGCGGATTTTGCAAGGTCGGTGCGACGATGAAGGATTCAGGATAGGAGACATATGCGTATTGGCGTGTTCGTGTGTCAGTGTGGAACAAATATTGCGGGAACGGTAGACACCGAAGCAGTAGCCGGCGAGGCGCTGACCTTTGCGGATGTCGCCTATGCCACAAGTTACATGTACACGTGCTCCGAGCCGGGCCAGCAGGAGATCCAGCGGGCCGTTCGCGAACACAATCTGCAGGGGGTGGTCGTTGCGGCATGCTCGCCCAGAATGCATGAACCCACATTCCGACGCGCTGTAGAAAAGGCGGGTCTGAACCGGTATATGTTTGAAATGGCCAATATCCGCGAGCATGTATCGTGGATCGGAAATGACCGCGCCGCCAACACCCGCAAAGCCGTAGACCTGGTTCGCATGGCCGTAGCCAAGCTGCGTTTCAATCAGCCGCTCATTCCATTGAACATGCCTGTCAACAAGCGGGTACTGGTTATCGGAGGCGGGGTCGCCGGCATCCAGGCAGCCCTGGACAGCGCCGAGGGCGGCCTGGACGTTGTGATCGTCGAACGGCGGCCGTCCATAGGCGGCAAGATGGCTAAGCTTGATAAGACCTTTCCCACTATCGACTGCTCGTCCTGCATCCTCGGTCCTAAAATGGTGGACATTTCACAAAAGAAAAATATCACCCTGTACGCCGCCAGCGAGATCGAATCCATCAATGGATACATAGGCAATTTTACTGTCCAGATCAGGAAGAAAGCAACCTATGTAGATTGGGAAGCTTGCACCGGTTGCGGCCTTTGCATGGAGAAATGCCCGTCTGCAAAGGCGCCAGACGCTTTCAATGAGGGTCTGGGCACGACCAAAGCCATCAATATCCCTTTTCCTCAGGCCATCCCGAGGAGAGCCAGCATCGATCCTGTACATTGTCGCCATTTCACTCGAGGGAAGTGCGGAGTCTGTTCGAAGATATGCCCGGTGAAGGCCATCAACTTCGATATGCAGGATGCAATCGTTACGGAGGAGGTGGGAGCCATCATCGTGGCGACGGGCTACGATCTTTTCGACCACTCGGCTTATGGAGAGTACGGCGCAGGCCGCTATCCGGACGTTATTTCCGGCCTCCAGTACGAACGCATCCTGAGTGCTTCGGGGCCATTCGGGGGACACATCCGTCGCCCATCGGACGGCACAGAGCCCAAAGACATCGTCTTCATTGCCTGTGTGGGCTCGCGCGACCCTTCGGTGGGGCGCCCTTACTGTTCAGGAGTCTGCTGCATGTACATCGCCAAGCAGGCTATTCTGACGCGCGATCACATGCCGGAATCAAACTCTTACGTTTTCTATATGGATATCAGGGCCCCGGGCAAGAACTACGACGAGTTCGTGCGCCGGGCCCAGGAAGAATACGGGGTGCAATACATTCGTGGCCGGGTGGGCAAGGTCTATCCGCGTGGCAATCGCATGGTGGTGCAGGGAGCCGATACTCTGCTCGGGGTTCAGGTGGAGGTGGAGGCCGACCTAGTGGTGCTGGCCACGGGCATCGAGGCTTCAGCAGGTGCAAGTGAGCTGGCCGAAAAACTTCGCATCTCCTACGACCAATACGGCTTCTATATGGAAGGCCATCCCAAGCTGCGCCCAGTCGAGACCAACACCGCAGGTGTTTACCTCGCAGGCGCGTGCCAGGGGCCAAAAGACATTCCCTCTTCAGTAGCACAGGGGAGCGCTGCGGCCTCTAAAGTGCAGGCCCTTTTCGCGCGCGACACTATCGAAACCAACCCACAAGTAGCTTTGGTCAACGAACGAGCCTGTATTGCCTGCGCAAAATGCATTCAGGTTTGTCCGTTCGGGGCCATCAAATGGAAGGAACTAAGGGGCGATATCCTAAAAGCCGAAGTGCTGCCCACAGTCTGTCAGGGCTGCGGCCTGTGCAACGCCACCTGCCCCCCCAAAGCGATCCAGTTGCAGCACTCGACGGACAACCAGATCCTTGCTGCAGTAAATGAGCTCTGTGCCTGACAAGGCTGGGATTTGTCCCAGAGAAAGGCTGCGTGAGGCTAAAACTTGGAAAAGGAAAAAAGCGATGACAGACTCCAATCCCGACTCCGGCACAGCTCCCGCTGAAGCTGCGGAACAGGGGATGAAAATAGCAGGCTTCCTGTGTAACTGGTGCTCTTACGGAGGGGCTGACACGGCGGGTGTGTGCCGCTTCAGGCAGCCCACGGACCTGCGAATCGTGCGCATCCCTTGCACTGGGCGCATGGACCCTCTGTTTGTTGCCAAACCACTAATCTATGGCGTGGACGGCGTGCTCGTCTCCGGATGCCACCCCAAGGACTGTCACTATGGCGTCGGCAATCTGCACGCGCGCCGCCGTCTCGAGGTGCTGAAGAGTTTCCTGTCTTTCATGGGTATCGATGCGCGCAGGTTCCACTATACCTGGGTATCGGCATCCGAAGGCCAGCGCTGGCAGCAGGTTGTGACTGAATTTTCCGAGCAGATTCATCGGTTAGGTCCCAATCCCGGTGTCCGCAAGCAACCCGGCGAAAGCTCAAACCATCGAACAGGCGCAAGCAGCTAACTCCGCCGCAAAGGCGCAGAAAAGCTCTGGACGACAATTAGGCCGATAGCTCGATAGACTGGAAAAAGCAGTGATTGAAACCGATACAATGCAATTACACAAGTTGGTGGAAGAAGCTCTGCCTGAACTGGACACAATGATCGGCTGGGCTGCAGGCGAGGACCCGCTCCGCACGACACCCGTCTTCATTCGCGGCGCAAAATCCATACCGAGGCTTATCTTGAGTCCATTTTGCGCTCAGAACCTGACAGGTTACCTCGTAAAACCTCCCGCTCTGAAGCCTGCAGACAAGCATAAGAAAATCGGCATTTGCGTAAAAGGCTGTGACAGCCGATCGCTGGTGGCGCTCATCCAGGAAAAGTTCCTAACCCGCGACAGTCTTCGCATCTTCGGCATTCCCTGCCGTGGAACGGTGGACTGGCGCCGAGTCATGCGGCAAGTTCCGCTCCGGCATGTCAGATCGGCCAGGGTGGAAGATAACCATCTGATCGTTGACGATGCAGGAGGAACTCATAAACTCAACCTGGAAAACGTTCTTGCCCGCAAGTGCCTTCAATGCCGCTATCCGAATCCGGTCGTCTGCGACGTGCTGGTCGGTGAGGCGGCTGTATCCGGCATAACGCCGGAGGATATCTACCGGAACGTGGACGCATTGGAGAAAAGGCCCCTGGAAGAAAGGTTGGCATTCTGGCAGTCGGAGCTCGATCGGTGTATGCGCTGCTATGCCTGCCGCAACGCCTGTCCTCTCTGCGTTTGCCAGGATCGGTGCATCGCGGAGACTCGAGATCCTAAGTGGCTGACACAACGCATGGGAATCCCGGAAAAATTCCTGTTCCATTTCATTCATGCCATGCATTTGGCCGGCAGATGCACTGAGTGCGGTGAATGCGAACGCGTCTGCCCCATGGAAATCCCCGTGACCTTAATGAAGGAAAAGCTCAACAAAGTCGTGGAGGAGATGCTGGGCTATGTGGCAGGTCTGGATCCGGCCCCCATCCCTCCACTGCTCACTTTCAACCCGGACGAGACAGGCATCTAGCGGTCCCCGGCCTCACTGAAGAGGCTTCGGAACTATAGCTCTGAATGCAAAAGAGGTAACCTGATGGCTGGGAAAATATTCATTGCAATTGACCGTTTGACGTCGACCCTTGAGAAGCTCTCTGCCAGGATCGATCTGTGGATACCTGCGCCGTTGCAAACTGACAAAAGAGAGCCGACAGGATTTGTGCCCTACCATGAGGGTATTGTCCCCATACTGGACCGGCAGAGCACCCTGCCGCCCAAGAAGATTCTCCTTCCGCAAGTGGAAACACTGTTACGTTTCGAGTGCCGGAAAGACCCGCAGAATCCATTGAAAGGTTCTGTCAGCCTCGATGATAAGACGGAGGTCCGCCCTGCCCTTGTCTTCGGCGCTCGCCCCTGCGACGTCAAAGCTTTCCTGGCCATCGACCGAGTTTTCACTTCCGGCCCCTATGTGGACCCTTACTATCTTGAGCGCCGCCAGAACACTCTTTTTGCCACATTGATATGCCGCCAGGCAGACGAGGCGTGCTTTTGTTCTTCGGTGGGCAGCGGAGCTGCGGACACAGAGGGAAGCGATTTCAGGGTCATTCCAGTTGATGGCGGCTACGTAGTGGATGCATTAACTGAAAAAGCTCAGTCCCTCTTTGACTCCCAGGCAGATACTCCAACGCAAGATCAGGAAGTGCAGGCAAGGCAGGTTGTTGAGGAAGCTTCAAAGAATCGAGTCGGAGATCTCGACCTCGAGGGAAGCGCGGCGGCTTTCAGGAAACGTTTCGAAGATAATGACTACTGGCAGGAAATGGCAGCTCCGTGTCTCAGTTGCGCTATCTGCACCCATGTATGCCCCACGTGCTATTGCTTTACCATAACCGACGAAATTGAGAACCTGCGGGGGGAGCGCTTGCGTTCCTGGGATTCGTGCATGTTTTATCAATATACGTTGGAAGCCAGCGGCCACAATCCGCGTCCTTCTAAACTGAACCGTTTCCGCAACCGTGTCGGACACAAGTTCAGCTACATGCCCGAGAAATACGATGGGCTTATCGGATGCTGCGGTTGCGGTCGATGTATTCGAAGCTGCCCGGTGTCCATGGACATTCGCCAAATCGTGGGCCGCCTTAAGGAGAACGCCTGTGAGAGTGAATAAATTTCTAAATAACCCCTATCTGCCTCAATTAGCGACCGTTCAGGAGATCATCCAGGAAACCGCCAACATTCGTACCCTGAGGGTCAGTCTTGACGATAAGGAAAAGATGCGCGAGTTCGTTTTCCGCCCCGGCCAGGTCGGCCAACTTTCTGTATTCGGCGCCGGCGAGTCCACCTTTGTCATCAATTCTCCGCCCACGCGAAAGGATTATCTGCAGTTCAGCGTCATGAGGACCGGCGAAGTCACCCAGCGCATACACCAGTTGAACGCCGGAGATCAAATCGGCCTGCGCGCTCCGCTCGGCAACGGCTTCCGGTACGAAGACATGAAGGGCCATGACATACTCTTCATTGGAGGCGGGATCGGCATGGCGCCTCTTCGCACCCTGCTGCTCTACATGATCGACAACCGCAGGGACTACGGGGACATCATGGTCCTCTACGGCGCTCGCTCGCCTAAGGACCTTTGCTACACTTATGAATTTCAAGAGTGGAAAGCCGGCGGCGTCAACCTGGTACTGACGGTCGATAGCGAATTCCCCGGTTGGAAAGAGCGTGTGGGGTTCGTTCCCACGGTTCTAAGCGAAGAATCCCCATCCCCGCACAACCGCATCGCAGTCGTCTGCGGCCCTCCGATCATGATCAAGTTCGTTTTGTTCGGACTCAAGGAACTGGGGTTCGAAGATCACCAGATTCTCACCACTCTGGAAAAGCGCATGAAGTGCGGCATAGGCATTTGCGGACGTTGCAACACGGGCTCCAGGTATGTGTGCCTGGATGGGCCGGTTTTCAGCTACGACCAAATCAAAGGGATGGGCGAAATGTAATGAAAGGTCCTTCACATCTCGATCAGCGCCAGGCGGCAAGGATCATCCCCATGCACACGAGCGCTGCAAGCTGGAATCCGCTGTTGATCAGAAAAAGCCTGAACGGTTTTCTCTCATATATAACCGGAGACAGCATTGTGACGGCAACAAACCCGAGCCAGATGAGGAAGCCCTCAGCAGCCCCCGCCCCAGTCGATTGCGCAGGCGCCTTCTGTATGGCGCAGTCCAGAACAGCGGCCATGACAAAGCTCCCCGCAACGGCAAAGACCGTTCCCTTGACCATTCCCGACTTCATCGTTTCACGGGTGTTTCCCGTGAGCTTCATCCAGGGATTCAAGAACAGCAGGGGTGACCACCACAAAAAGACCACTATCACTCTCGCCAAGGCAGCTACGAGCACGGCCGGGAAATTTATCTGAAATTTCATTAAGTTGGCTCCTCCTTGACGACTTCATTTACCAAAGGCGCAACAGTTAGGCCTTGATCTCGTGATTGAACTGGCAGAACGGATTTCCCTCTCTGATGGTATGCCCCTTTCCTCCTCTGTCGAACGTCATCTCATTGGGCAGGTAGGCATTGTAAAGAGCGTTGTCCAAAGAGCAGAAGGGCTCGGTCAGCTCGGGGATCCCCAGCCTGGACAGGAAATCATGGATGATGCAGTAGGTGCATCGATATGAACGGACCGTGCCGCTTCGCTCCTCAACTTCCACTTTGCTCCACTGAATGGCGCCCTGCCTGAGGCTGAGATCGAGAAAGCCCATGAAGTTATCCCACGTGCGGGGAGCTTCCACCAGGCCGAACTCCGCTCCATTTACAGCCAATCCCAGAGGAAGGATAATCGCCCTCGAGAGCGCAAAGGCTTTTTCCTGTCCCAGTCTTTGCTTCAGCCGCTGATAGATCCATGTGGGGTAAGCGAAAAGCTCAACGAAATCTTTCGGAAGATCTTTCGGCAGGCTCTTCTTGAAGCGGCCCAGGGTTAGAGCAGTCCCCATCAGGAATCGCAGGGGATTGCGGACATATTCCGAGAGAACCGCATAGGTTATCAATGCATGGGAAAATGTACCGTACCGGGCCGGATTGCCTACCCTAGTTTTGAGCATATCCTCTTTACCCTTTGTTCCCATTTTCAAATGCTAAAGGCGGGCGTTTATCGAACCAGGGAGATGCTTTTTCAAGCTGCGCAGCGAGGCGGAACAGCATACCTTCGTCGCCGAAGCGACCTATGAACTGAACACCGCAGGGGAGCCCGTCCGGAGTCCAATGGAGCGGCACCGACATGGCAGGCAGCCCCGTAAGATTGGCGAGCTGTGTGAAAGGGGTCTTGCTCAGGCTTTCCGTGGAAAGTTTATCGACAATGCCGGTGGCCTTGAGGAGCGAACCTAGACCGAGGGCATTGACTACTTTCATGGCTGCCACGTCCGCAGCCTTTGGCGCCAGACTCCCGATCCTCACGGGAGGGCAGGCCGTCGTAGGGGTGAGGAAAAGGTCGTGCTCCGTGAAAAATTCCGCCATGGCCCGGCCGAAGATATGCCACTGCCGCTTCGCAGCCACGTAGTCGCAGGCCTTCAGCGTCCGTCCCAGGAGAGCCAGGGTTCGGGTTGTATCCTCGACAAGCCGCGCTTTATCTGCTCCCTGTTCCACGGCGATCAGTGCCAGGTCTGCGGCTATCTGACCGAAATAGAGTATCATGTAGCACTTCGCAAGGGCCTTGCCGTCGTAAACAGGCTCCGCCTCTTCCACGCGGTGGCCCAGACTCTCCAGAAGCGCCGCCGCCCTCCTAACCGCTTCGACACATTCGGGATGGACCTCCGTACCAATGGGCGAACGGGTTGTAAAGGCGATCCGCAGAGTTCCGGGATCCAGACCGATCTCCTCAAGGTATGGCCTCTCCGGCGGAACGATCGCATACGGGGCCCCGGCCTCAGGCCCCTGGACCGCGTCGAGCAATGCAGCGCTGTCACGGACCGAGAGGGACAGCGCGAGGTCTGATACAGCGCCGTCCCACACTTCGCCGTAATACGGTCCCACTGGTGTCCGGCCCCGCGTAGGCTTGAGTCCGAAGATACCGCAGCAGGACGCGGGGATCCGGATCGAACCACCGCCGTCATTGGCCGAGGCGATCGGTACGATACGGCTCGCCACGGCGGCAGCCGAGCCTCCGCTCGAGCCGCCCGGCGTGTGATGGAGATTCCAGGGATTCCTCGTCGGCCCGAAAGCCTCGGGCTCGGTCACTGCCATCAGGCCGAACTCAGGGAGATTCGTCTTGCCCAGGACAATGAGCCCTGCCCGTTTGAACCTGGATACGATCTCCGCATCTCTGTCCGGCACAAAATCCTTGAGCGACTTGCTGCCGCTGCTCAAAGGAACGCCGGCCCAGGCGTGGAGAAGATCCTTGAGAAGGAAAGGTACACCTTTAAAGGCCCCGTCTGGAAGGGCTCCCTTTGCCGTTGCGCGTGCTTGTGCGAACATCAGCGTGATCACCGCGTTCAGATGTGGATTGAGTTGCTCGATCCGGCTGATCGCCTCCTCACAAAGCTCGGAGGCGCTGACCTGTCCCTCACGGACAAGCCTCGCGAGACCGATGCCGTCGTACTGGTCGTACTCTTTGAATCCGGCCATGATTTCCTCCTTCTATTTTCGATTCTTTGAAACCCCGGTGCTCCGCCTTTTACCAGTGATCGGTTTTTCATATGAGTCCAGAATGCCTCTCACAGACCTCCTTGTGCTCTCTATGGCCCATTGTGTCGTGTGATCTCCGGGAGCCAGGTACCATCGGGTGGCAACACCGTGGTAGATGGCGGATATGGCGCGGGAGGCGCATTCAACGTCCACTTTCCGGAAACGGCCCTGTGACTGGCCCAACAGGATCGCCTTCCTGACCGGGTTGACCCAGTTGATGCAACTGCAGATGCATACATGTCAAGCGCAATAATCAATTAGTAATAAACAAATACTCTGACGGGTCTCACAGTCCAAGGGCCTCATTGCTAAAATTCATCAGCCGCACACTGGTCGTGAACATGACGTTGAGACACGCAAAGCGGCTGCCGGGGTTCTGCTTTGCTTCACGCCGTACGCACCGGCCAGTCTCTTCGGGGAATCCGTCGCGTGGAAAACGCGTGAGGAGTTCCCGCGCGTTTTCAGGATGAATTTTCCACTCCTGGGCGATGACCTCCACCAGTCCGCCGACATTCATGAAGTGAGCCTCCGGTCCGAACTTATCGAGCGGGACAAAAGGATTGAGGTTCGTGGTGATGGCAACGGCAATGCTATCTTGACGTGCCTCGTCCCAGCCTGCATCCTTCGCGATGCGCCTGGCTTCTCTGGCGCTGCCAACGGAGAAGCAGTGCTCATTCTCAGGAGGCGATGCCTGGAAGAGACCGACGTCGTGCAGCATGGCTGCAACGTATAACGCTTCCTTGTCCATGGATTGCTTAACGCCGCTCAAGTCGTACATGATCCCCGAGAAGTAATAGGTACGCTGGCTGTGGTTGATCATCGGCACGCTCGACACTTCATGAAGATAGTTTCCCGCTTCGCGGGCCACGCGGGTATCAGGAGGCATCCAGGCCGCGAGATCTATCTTTGGAGGAAGCTTTCCGGCGGAAAGCAGCCCACTCCGGCGGAGGACCCACAGGAGACGCGGTCCCAGGTCGGTCATGAGGACGGCAGTTGCTCCGCCCAGCAGCCTCAGCCTCTGGCCAAAAGAGAGTGGTGGCCCGCCAGCACTTTCCCATTCGAGGGTGCCGGCAGGAGGTGGTGTATGGGAACGGGTAGGCTTTGTGTGTCCGTTGTCGCAGCAGCATTCGCGTTTTTCCGACTGTGTGTCCATTTAGTGCCCCCATTCTTTCGTCTTTTATTACCCTGCTGCAGCCGGCCTCGTAGTGGTAAGACAACGACTCGTGGGGGAAATTGGCCATTTGATTATTCTAGCCCATTTTCCAAAATTGATACTCATGTAACATGTTGGGGCTGTGAGCAGCTTTCTGAGGTGAGGATATTTTTTGAAACTGACGTTATTTTGAAACAAAAATGTCCGATCCAGATGGAATTTTCACCATTCCCCGGACTGGATGAACAAAATTGTTCGGATTTTTAATGCCTTTCGAAAATTAGCCACCTCATGCCGGATCAAATATTTTTTTCTGCCGACTGCCCGCCGCTTACTGTGCGCCGCTCAAGGTCTTTTCGACTCGCTGCTCTCTCACACTGCGCATTGTCTTGGCACGATTGTTGTCTCTGTTATAATTCCCTATGGAAAAAAGAATAAGGGAAGCCGAACTCAACGTTATATTCGAAATATGCCGGGTCATCGGACAGGCGCTGAAACTCGATCAGGCCCTGGAAACTATTCTTGCGATCCTTTCATCGTCTCTTGCGATGAAGCGCGCAACGGTCACTCTCAAAGATGAAGAAACCGGTTATCTGGTCATCCGGGCGTCCCACGGCCTGACACAAGCCGAAAGAAAGCGTGGGGTCTATCGCCAGGACGAGGGAATAACCGGCCTGATTTTCCAGACCGCCCAAGCCTACATAGTACCGGACATAAGCAAAGAGCCCCTGTTTTTGAACAAGACACGATCCAGGCACATTCAGAAGGAGTCCATAAGCTTCCTCGGTGTGCCCATTCTTCTGCATGGCAAACCCATAGGCGTGCTCAACGTGGACAGGCTGTTCGGCGACGAAATCCCTTTCGATGTGGACATCCGGCTTTTGTCAATCATTGCGACCCTGATAGCACAATTTGTAAGCCTGAACGTCCAGGTCAGGCTGCGCGAAATGAAGCTTCTCCACGACTGTTCTTATCCGGCCAAGACCTCCTCTGAGGCTCAGAACCGCTTTTTCATGGTCGGGAAGAGCCCGTCCATGGTGGTCGTACAGCATCAGATCGAAAAGGTTGCGCCGAGCAAGGCGTCGGTTCTTCTCCTCGGAGAGTCCGGAACGGGCAAAACCCTGGTTGCCAAGATCCTGCATGAGCTGAGCACAAGGTCCGGATCGCCGTTCGTGAAAATCAACTGCGCTTCGCTTCCCGAGAACCTGCTCGAGTCGGAACTTTTCGGCTATGAAAAAGGGGCCTTTACAGGAGCGGTGAAATCGAAGGCAGGCAGGGTTGAGGAGGCCGATGGCGGGACTATCTTCCTCGATGAAATCGGCGAACTCACTTTGCCGCTCCAGGCGAAGCTGCTTCGTTTCCTGCAGGAAAAAGAGTTCGAGAGACTGGGCAGCGCCAACACCAGGAAAGTCGATGTACGGGTCCTGGCGGCCACCAACCGGGACCTTACCGCTGCGGTGGCAGAAGGCGCATTTCGGGAAGATCTCTACTACAGGCTGGACGTTTTCCCTATTCATGTTCCTCCCTTGAGGGAGAGAAAGGAAGACGTCCCCGACCTTCTGCGCCACTTCGTTGAAAAGATATCTCAGGAGTACGGCCGCAATATCGGGATATCGAAAACGGCTATGGCCATGCTGACACAATACGATTGGCCCGGAAATGTACGGGAAATGGAAAATCTGATCGAGCGTCTGGTTATAATGGCCGACGGTGATGAAATCGATGCAAGCCTGTTGCCTTCGTTCCTGAGCGAACAGGACAGAGATCTGAGCTCCGAGCAGCCTCTTTCCCGAATAGAGGAGATCGAACGCAAGGAAATTCTGACGGCGCTGGAGCGCAACAAATGGAATCAGACCCGCACCGCAAAAGAACTCGGCATTACACTCAGGCAGATTTCGTACCGGGTCAGAAAATTCGGACTCGATAAGCTGTTGGGAAACCACAGGAGAGACGCCTGATATGCATCGGTTAAATATTAGCGATCCACCAGGTCCAAATTTGTTCCGCGATATTTTTCCCTACACGCAACCTCCGCGGATCAGGCTTGGTCGCCTGCCGCTCGAGCCCTCCCCTGCCTGCGATATGTTTATCACGGATTCCACCTTCCGCGAAGGGCGGCAGGCCAGGCTTCCTTTCGCGCCCGATGAGGCTGTCGAACTGTTCGACAGGCTTCACCGCCTGTCCGGCCCCCCGGGAGTGATCCGGCAAACCGAGTTTTTTCTTCACACCCGCAGGGACAGGCAACTGATGGACTTGTGCCGTTCCAGAGGTTACCGGTTCCCTGAGGCTACGGGATGGATTCGAGCATCGCAAAAAGATCTCCGGCTGGTGATCGATGCGGGGCTTAAAGAAACCGGAATCCTGACTTCTGCCTCGGACTACCACATCTACCTGAAACTTGGCTCGACCCGGGAAAAGGCAGCCGAGCTATACCTGCGGGTGGTGCGCGCTGCCCTTGACAACGGGATAGTTCCGAGGTGCGGATTCGAAGATATCACCAGGTCGGACGTATACGGCTTTAGCATCCCATTTGCCGTAACACTTATGAAACTGCGCGAAGAGAGCGGAATAGACGTCAAGATAAGGCTTTCCGATACTCTCGGACTTGGGGTGACATACCCCGGCGCGGACCTGCCAAGGGGGGTGCCGGCACTGGTGAAGGCATTCATCGAAGATGCAGGAGTACCGGAGCATTTACTCGAATGGCACGGGCACAACGATTTCCACCATGCTCTCGTCAATTCATCCAGCGCATGGTTGTATGGCTGCGGGGGCGTCTCCGGCACCTTGCAGGGTTTGGGCGAAAGAACGGGTACCGCGTCAATCGAGGCGTTGCTCGTCGAGCGTTCGGCTCTCGCTTCGAGCGGCGCTCAGAGGTGCAATGGAGCTAAGCCTTGAATTTAAGGCTCCGAGGCATATGCGCCGGTTCTTACTGTGGCCGGACCAATTCCCGGCTGTAATCAAAGGGGCCGTCGCGGGTGACCAGCCGGCCGTCACCGCGCTCGATGATCCATCCGCTCTCCTTCCTGCCGCCGAAACTAGCGCGAAGCATGGGGTAAAAAAACTCCGGATTGTCATAAACCATTCCGAAATTTTCACGAAAGAGTCTCAGATAATCCCCGTCGGGTGAGCCGAAAAAGGAAACACAAAAACCGTACCTGGTCACTATAAGCTCATTAACCGCCCTCTCCGGGTCGTCGAACGCCTTGAGCACTAGAAAAGGCCCGAACAGCTCCAGGTCCGGGATCGTCCAGTCGCTTTCAGCTTCGAGAATGAAAGGGTGGACAGTCTCCGAATCTATTTTGCCGCAAAGCAAACGGGCTTGGGAACATCTCTGGATGGCCCTCTCGAGAATGAGCCGGGTTCGCTCGACTCGAATCGGGCCGATATCGGTGTCAGGGTCCAGAGGGTCACCTACGCGAAGTTGCGCTGTTATCTCCAGCACTTTGTCACGCACTGCATCGTATAGAGACCTGTGAATGAGGGCCTTTTTTAGGGTAGTGCAGTACTGGCCTCCGTTGACGAAGGCGCGGCGTGCGATGAAGCGGGATGCTTTTTCGACCTCCGCATCCTGGAAAACAACCGCAGCAG
Source organism: Syntrophobacteraceae bacterium (assembly GCA_052143075.1). Classification (GTDB taxonomy): domain Bacteria; phylum Desulfobacterota; class Syntrophobacteria; order Syntrophobacterales; family Syntrophobacteraceae; genus SbD1. The sequence continues at coordinate 27,943 of JBKQTS010000185.1, forward strand.
GCATTCCGCCCGGGCCTGCGAAGAATAGCTTGTCAAAGGCTTCGCTGCGCCCGCGATATGCCTCTCCAACCCCGGAGCCTCCGGACATGAAAAGCACTCTCACAGCATGGTCATTAACGCATTGGTCTCCGAATTCACGATTGCTCATTCCGACGACGGGATCAAGGGAGCGAACAGATTTACAGATTTCAGCGATCAGACCGGCCAAACGGGGGGTCTGAGACGAAAAACTGAAGCGCAGGCGATTCCCTGTAATAAGGGCGGAGCCTCCAAGACGAGCCAGCATAACGGCATGTCCGTCGTAAGGGAAAATGGCCGCAACTACACCATAGGGCTTCCCGTTTTCAATCCACGGCATTTCTTCTTCCATGGTGCGAAGGTGGCGCAATGCTAAATCCACTTCCATCCCGGTTACACTAACCGGAAACCCGGCATCGGCAGCGGCGGCGGCCTGAAGGTCAAATTTTCTGTTTTCCAGACGCTGCGCCAGCTCCAAGATCTGTTCGAAACGGTCTTCGGAATCTTTCATCAGGTTTCCTCCACTGTATCAGACTTCACCTTTTCCATCACAGACCGGGCACTTCATTTCCTTTTTCCCCTCGCACGCCGAACACTTCTCTTCGGCCGGCGCGGAGAGCCAGGGCGGGGATATATTCCCTTTTTTGCAAGTAACACAATAAATTACCCCTCTACCCTTACACATCTCGCACAACATATTCTCGCCTTCTCGAATAAATAGAATCTTTGCCCGATCATTGATAGCGTCATCACTTCTCTTCATCATAACAACGCCGGTTCACATCGTCATCCTCGAGAGGTGACCGATAAGCAGCAAAAAAATGACTCCTCTTGGTGAACCCTCACTAGGTTTCGGGTTCGCGGTTACCGCTGAGTAAGCATGTGAAACGCTGGACCCTCACTACGTTCAGGTCCGGGCTTAACATCGTAACGGTTGGCCAATGCTTCGAGTCCGGGCACGATCTTTCGTGAGTGCCCAGTTCGCGGCCGATTTTTTGTGAGGCCGCATCGCTGTGCGACAAACAGTGAAGGCGTTGAGCTATTGAAAGACAGCCTAGAAGTTTTTCCCGCTGTCCAAGAGCAAGGTTACCGGTCCGTCGTTTACCAGAAAGACTTCCATCATTTCCTGAAAGCGCCCGGTACGCACTTTCGGAGTGAATTTGAGAAGCTCTTTTACGTAAGATTCATATAGGGCCAGGGCGGTATCGGGACGGGCAGCCGACGCGTAGGAAGGTCTCCTGCCTTTGCGGCAGTCGCCATACAGAGTGAACTGCGATACGACGAGGATCTCCCCTTCGATGTCCAGAACCGAGAGATTCATTTTGTCCGCTTCATCGGGAAAGATTCGAAGATAAACGGTCTTCTCGGCAAGATAGCAGGCGTCCTCCACAGAGTCGGCGCCGCTGACCCCAAGCAGGACCAGGGCGCCCCTGCCGATCCGCGCAATTTCCACACCCCCCGTCTTGACGCTCGCCTCGAGGACGCGCTGGATTACCGCTCTCATCTACTCCCGCCCTGATAACGGACCGGGCACCATATCGGCGTCGTCTCCTGCAGAGAGTTCCGGCCACCGGTAATAATCGAACAATTCAGCGAAGTTGATGCCGCCGGATTCCCGGTTGCTGTACTCCTGGTATATTTTCGTCCTGCCGTCTATAAGGTGCTGGGAACGAATGCCGTGCCTGATCGAGAGCGAGGCTTCGATAAAGGCTGCGAGCTTGTCGCAGGCACGGATTACCTCCCCATCGACTGGAGAGTAGCTGTCCTGGTTGTAGCGCTCCATCTGCGGCCCCGGAATATCTTTCCTGACGGTATCGCTCTCCATTATCCGGTTTGAGAACTCGTCCTGGATAAAATAGACCACCTCATCGCGCATCGAGGAAGGCAGGAGCGGCAGGATGCGCTCCTCAAACTGCATTTTTTCATAATCTTTTATTATTTCGTCCAGACCCTCAACCGAAGTTTTCACAGGCGAGACTATGTCTCGGGTCAGCACCTCGGGCAGGTCATGAAAAAGTCCGCTGAAAAAATTGTTGTAGGTGCGTTTGCGGCAGGCGCCCATTTCCACCGAACAAAAATAGGACATCATAGCCACGATAAGCATGTGACCCAGAACTGAGGTTTTAGGTACTCGAGGCGAATGCGCCCACCTTTGCTGAAATCGAAGCTGTGCGCAAAGATCTATGAAGCCGAAGGATTTCTTTCGCAAAGAGAGTTTCTGCACGCCGATAAGGTCATAGTGGTCTTCTATCTGGTTTTCGATTTCCTCTTTGGTTTTATCGATCCCATAAACGAATGGGGCGGTGTTGTAAATGATCTGAAATTCCCAGTTGGTCGCAAGATAATGGGCTGCTTTCAGTATTCTTTTTTCAAACCGGGCGTAGTTTGCGTCAAAAAGATACTTCCTGAAATTCTCTCCGAAATCTCCCCCCAGGCCTTTGATATCTTGATCTATCTTCTGGAGCACCAGGGTATTGATCTCCCGCCCTTTTTTGCTCATCAGCTTGTGAAAAACCGGGGCCTTGATGTCGGTCAGGATCACCCGGGGGAAGAATTCGAAAATCCCGCCCTCGATCAGCTTCAGCCAGTCGATCTGGGCATGCCCTTCGGATTCTTCGAGCTTTCCGAGTACGTAAGCCAGGATCATTTTATGCGCCTGTTTGTCCAGTTCGGTGAATTCGACCGGGCGAACGTGATCGTTCCACCTCTGGATGCTCGCCGCCTCATAGATCCTGTCAAGTAGTCCTTTTGTGATCATTAGCTTCCCCTTTGGAAGCCATTTATACCATCGAAAAGAAAACTTTGGAACGTTCAAGCAACAATGGAGATTCGATCTGCTTGAAGATACCGCACTTTCATCTATTATGGGGAAGCCTTAGATTGCCGATATACTGAAATGCAATGGCCCGACACAAGCTCGACCCTATCACAGGAGACCCACTTTGAAATCGCGAAGAAACGGTATTCTGCTGCACGTTACCTCACTGCCTTCCGAATTCGGCATTGGAGACCTGGGGAGGGGGGCTTACACTTTCGCCGATTTTCTTGCAGATTCCAGCCAGACTTTATGGCAGGTGCTGCCTTTCAATCCCTCTTCTCCCGTCTGCGGAAACTCTCCATACTGCAGTTTTTCGGCCTTCGCGGGAAATCCGCTCCTGGTTGCCCCGGACCTGCTCGTCGAGGATGGATACATTTCATCGAACGACCTTAGCCTGGCCTCTTCTTTCGATTCGACCAAGGTCGATTACGAGAAGGCAGCCGCATTTAAAAGCCGGATCATGGGAAAAGCTTACGAAAATTTCAGGGAAATGCCGGATGAAGGATGCCGGTATGAGGATTTCGTAAATGCTAACGCAGACTGGCTTGACGACTACGCCCTTTTCATGAGTCTCAAGGATCATTTCTCGGGCGCACTATGGAACGAATGGCCGCCGGAAATCAGGGACAGGACCCAACCTGCGCTAGATGAATGGACGGAAAAACTCGCGGACAGCGTCAAGCGGGAAAAATTCAACCAATTCCTTTTTTTTCGTCAATGGTCAGCCCTTAAGAGCTACTGCAACCAAAAACGAATCCAGGTAATAGGCGACATCCCCATTTACGTGAGTTACGACAGTGCAGACGTTTGGGCAAATTGTGAGTACTTTAAGCTCGACAGTGACAAAAGGCCTGCTTTCGTCGCGGGAGTTCCTCCCGATTACTTCAGTGACACCGGGCAGTTGTGGGGCAATCCGGTTTATTCCTGGGATAAGCTCAAGGAAACCTTCTATGAGTGGTGGATCCGCCGTATAGAGCACAATTTGAAGTGTTTTGACATGGTCCGGCTCGATCACTTCCGGGGGTTCGTAGCCTACGGGGAAGTGCCGGCGGCGGAAAAAACCGCCGTCAACGGAAAATGGGTGAAAACTCCAGCCGAGGAGTTCTTCCGTATGCTGCTGAGGCGCTTTCCATCTATTCCATTAATTGCCGAAGACCTCGGTGTCATCACGCCTGAGGTCAGGGAAATCATGAGCGAACACGAACTGCCCGGAATGAAGGTGCTGCTGTTTGCTTTTGGAGGCAGCACGTCCACAAACCCTTACATTCCCCACAATCATGTGGAGAACTGCGTCGTTTACACCGGCACGCATGACAACAACACGGTAAAGGGGTGGTTTGAGCACGACGCCACGGAAATCGAGAAGGAAAACCTTAACGCATACTTCGGCGGCGAGTTCGACGAAAATACCGTTGCAGGGCAACTGGTGCGGACCGCCATGATGTCGGTTGCCTCAACCGCGATAATCCCGATACAAGACTTTCTCGAGCTTGGGGCGGAGGCCCGCATGAACACTCCCTCCGTCGCATTCGGCAACTGGGAATGGAGAGTCGCCGCCGCACAGTTGACCCCCGATCTTTCAGCGAAGATTTCGAATTTGACCAAGGTTTACGGTAGGGTGTAGGGCAGCCGAGGACGCGGAGGGACTTTGACAGGATTAACAGGATTAACAGGCAAAGAATAGGTTTGCCGGAAAGCAGGAAGGGCCTTCGTCGCGCAGCCTGGCAGCGC
>JBKQTS010000186.1:0-7709 GCA_052143075.1 Syntrophobacteraceae bacterium
ACGTGATAAACTTTTCCATGATCTGCCTCCTTTTTTGTGGCTCTGTTCTGGTTGTGTTCAGTTTCCAGATTAACCCACGTTTAAAAGGGGCAGATCATTTTTTTCAGTCACCCATTATGGCTCACTCTTTCTTCTCTTCCATCTTCGGATACATCCTGCCGGCCAGCTCCCCGCCGCCGACTTCCTTGATGTGTTTGTGCTCCTCCTCGAGCTCATCCGCCAGCCGTTTTGCCGCCGCGATCGCAGCTTTAAGACGCTTCTCATCGGCCATTATCTCTTTAGCCCGGGCAAGAGTATGAGCGTCCCCTTCGGCTTCCCAGTCCTTCGCGGTCTTTTGCCTCACCGTTTTTGCCACCGTATCCCCCTTCGTGCTCTTCGTGCGGCCTTCGTGCTCTTCGTGATGAAAATGTAGCCCCTACTTCGTCTCAAGACTTTCGATCTCCAGGCGTTCCTTCACGGTCAACCCGGCTTTTTCCCACAATGATTCAAGCAGCTTACGAAAGGTTATTATCTCTGCCTTAAGCTCCGAGATGCCGCACTTCGTGCAGTCGTTTCGCTGAAACAGCCAATGGACCGCGCCCCCGACTATCAGGCACACCATGTATCCAACCACCGTCCAGCCGGCATGATCGAGTCCGGTCATTGCTTTATCTCCTCACTCTTCACTCTTCACTCTTCACTAACTAAGCGCCCTTCTTTCCCAACCCTTCAGAAACTTCGCGTCCTCCGGATGCTTGATTACAATCGCCTCGAAGTGCTTCACCAGAATCTGCTTGTACGTATTGAGCGAGCTGCATCCCGCGAGGAGGCTTTTCGCCGTAAATATTCCGATCAGAACGCCGATATTGAAAACCTTGGCCTTTAGCTGCGGAAGGCTGCATTCGGTCATGGGAGTCTCATCAGGCCCCGTCCCGCACTTAAACGGTGGTATCTTATCGATACCGCCTTTCAGCCAGAAGTCGTGATAGTAGATCCCTACGGCCTGGTCGCGCGTGAGGTCCTTGATATCGACGTTGGGATAGGATTTGCTCGAGATCCCGAACTTCGTGCCGCCGCCGGCGTCACCTGGCGTCTCGGTGTACGTAGTGCCTTCCCAGTTGTCGATCAGGTCATCGACCGCCTTTTGAAAATCGGCTGGATAATTCATGCGTCCTCACGATGTGCCGCGTTTAGAATCGCGCAAAGTTCGATACCGCCCGCCTCTTGCAGCATGGGATAGGCCCACTTGTCCGTGTCAAATCCCATTCTTATGGCAAGCAAAGCCCTCAAGCTTTTGCGCTTTTTAGCGTGAGCATGCTCGAGCAGCTTTTCAAATACCCAGGCGATCTGGGCCGGCGTGGGCCGCTGCACGATCATCGAGCGTCCTCATCAACTCAGATTGCTCAAATTATGCTGATCCGGAGGCGGCGCCAGCGACATCGGCTTCGCCACAATCCCCGTATGCGGACTCACCAGCGCGCCGATCCCGGTGATGGTCCCCACGATTTTGAGCTGGAGATCCGCGCTCACGACCACGCCCATGTACTTGGCGTATTCGGTGGCCGCGATGCTCACCAGCAGGGCGATTGCCGCAGGGTCCTGCCAGTAGGGTTTCCCGGCCGCCTTGTCCTTTTCATAGTAGAAAATCAGCTTGAAAAGCCATTTAAGGAAGTCCATGACTATTTCGCCTCCTTAGGTTTCTTCACCGCCGTACACGTCATTGACTGGTGGAAACGGAGAGCGTTGATGGAGAAGAAGGAGCTGCCGGTACAGTGAACGAGAAAGGGGGAGATTGCACGCTGCATGCCTGCCCCCAGATCGGATCGTTATTACAGGCCTGAGCCGTCACCGTGTACGATCCCGCCGCGATGCCCGCAAGATTTAGAGCAAATCCATACGTTCCCGTGCTATCGGGTGGGATATTGGTTGCCGCAATAGCTGAAGGCAAACCGCTCACATTGAAGGTGAGAGTGTCCCCGGTTGTCGGCGGTGTGTAGGTATATTTGGGACAGACCAGATAGGGGCCTGCCGCCAATACGGGCGAAAAGCATGCCAAAACCAGTATTACGGCCAAAAAAGTTGCGCGTTTCATCTCGAACCCTCGTTGCCGTGAGATCCTCTTTGCGTTTGCGCAGATCATCAATCGTCATCGGCTAGTCATCCTTGTTCTCGGCCCACTCATCATAGACTTCGCAGTCATCCTGGCAGGATGTTCCCCATTCCGACGTCCACCACAATGAGCAAGTGTCGTGATTCGGGCAATTGTTCACTTCGTATACGCCTGAAAAGCGTTCCACGCGGGAACCATGGTCTGTAGCGCCGTACCGCCCAGTGTCTCGAGTATCCCGTTATTGTTGATCGTCTGGCTCATCACGTGCTTTCCATCGGGATCAAACAGGCTCATGATCAGCGTGTGGTCGAGAATCGCGCCCCCGTTGTGGATGGCAACGTAGGTGTAAGGTTTACCCTGGATCATCTCCACGTGCTGCTTGCCGGTAAGAGTCGCGGCGCAGCCGGCCAGGAGCAATACCGCAACAAGCAATAAAGGAGTCAGTCGTTTCATTTTTAGTCCTCCGGCTTTTGGACCCTCGGCGCGTAAACCTCAGGTTCCACCACCGGGGGGAGCTGATCTCCTACTTTCTGCTTATGCCAATGCGAGGCGTTGGGACACCACCATGCAGGTTCAACCGGATTGCCCAGAAATGTCCCGGAACAGCAGCCGGCCAGGGCGAAGATGAAAACGAGAAGGAGCAACCGCTTCAGAACTTCGCGGCCAAGCCCGAGCACATGCTGCGTCCCGCTAATAATCGCGCCGCAGCCGGCCAGAACGACAATCAACGGTATTGCGATCAGTCTCATGAGTCGCTCCCTACGTGCCCTTCCGTCGCTTCGGACAGGTCTTGCTTAAAGTCGGGCTCCTCCACCGGAGGCAATTCATCGCCCACGGGCTTGTGAGGCATTCCCTCGATCTTTTTCAGCAAGTCGTCCGCTTCCTGGAGGAGTTCCGTGTGGATCCCGTTTCCCGCCTCGTGATGCTGGCGCACGGCCGCCACGAGTCTTTTGAAAACTCCGATCTGTCCCTTTTCGTCTTCCATTGGAATTCTTTCTATTAGTGAAAGAAGAGTGAAAGTATTACGGCTGCAGCCTTATTTCGCCGACTGGATTGCCGAGCCCACCGCCTTGCTGGCCGCAACGACGTTGTTTTCCACCGCCTTGGCCGCGGCTACCGCATCGGCCTGTGTGAGTGTCCCGGCCTGATAACCCGTGATCGTTGCGGCCAACTCATTCACTGCCGTATTGGCGTCGGTGACGGCGGTCGTAACCTTGCCGATAGTCTCCGTGTCATTTTTAAAGACGGCGCCAACCACGGGCAGGGCATTGATGAGACCCTTTTCAAAACTCTGCCAGTAGGTGAGGACCTCACTCCAGTTGATCGATTCAACCGCCGTTACCACCTTGGCCTCTTCGGTTTTGAGCCAGGCGCAGCCGGCAAAGCAAACCGCTATGATCACCAGAATTCCGATAAACTTTTTCATCTCATTCTCCTCGCTTGGTTAGATCTCACCACAGAGACACAGAGCACACAGAGAAATGCAAAAGTGGGAATTTGCCCTCAGGACCTGAGCGAACTCGCGCGCTTCCTGGAGGAAAAATCGGGCAAAAGTGGGAATTTGATCTTTTTTTGTCAACCCTCTGTGCCCTCTGTGCCTCTGTGGTGAATAAGGTTTAGCTGTTATCTTCCTCCCACTCGATCTCGAACCCGAAAGTCCCGGTCCCAACGCTCGTGCTGTTGTTGTAGACTTCGAGCCAGTCGCTCGTTCCCCTCAGGATAAGAGGCTTGTCGTTATTGCGGCAGAAATCGAATACCGTGGGTGCTGGAGCCGTGACGCCTGCAGCCGAGCAATACATGATCCCGGCTCCGACCAGAAGATGGCCCGTTCCTTGCGTGGACGCCGCCGCGTAGGCGTTTACAACCGCTGTGGCTGCCACGTCGTTTACATCCAACGGCCTTCCTGTAATGGCAGAGGGAGTCCCGCCGCCGACCGTGGTGCAGCGCAAAAGGGTCAGCTCCGCGTAATTCGCGGTTGTGGCCACCTGGCCCCAGATGCGGATGTATTTCACCCGCACGGTCATCGTGGCCGACCCCTGGATCTCGCACAGAACGGCTGCGGCCGCGTTGTAGAAACTTTTGGCAACGGCCCCGGCTTTGTAGGTGTACTTATTGCTCTCAGTCGAGACCAGAGCCCGGCCCGTCGCGTCCGGACAAAACTGATTGGTGAACACATTGCTCTGATAATTTGGTCCTGCCATTTAAACCCTCCTTTAAAAGAATCTCACCACAGAGACACCCTCTGTGTCCTCTGTGCCTCTGTGGTGAAAATGCCCTTAACGCAATTCGTCGATCCCGTCCCTTACCCTTCCGTTTTCAATTCCGGCCTGCTTGAAAGCCTTCTTTGCGGCTTCGTTGAGCGGAATCATGTGGGGTCCGGGCACCAGGTTTGCAGGAACCTCGATCCTTTCGCCTTCGTAGCGGATGTGGTCCCCGATGAATGCCTTTTCGATCAGTTCGTATTGAGCCGTTTCAGCCATAACTCACTCCGTGAAAGTTGTTAGTTATCGGTTTTTAGTTTTGAGCACTTACTAAAAATTCAAAACTCGAAACTCAAAACTCCTAGATGTACTGATTGCTGTAGCCGCTCTGGTATCCCATCAGCGGCCCCAGGGCCTGGCGCTGGGTTGTGATGCAGGTCAGAATCTGTCCCGCAGTCATATTCGCGGTCCCGACCACGTAGTTCACCTGAATGAACTTGGGAACCACGGTCCCTCCGCTCGTAAGCGTTGTGGGCACAAACGGCGGCAGCGCGATCCTTAAAAGTTCCGCTCCCTGGACAAGCGATGTCAGGGCATAGGCGATGCTTTGAGCTACCGTGTACCAGGTGCCCGCAGTCCCCGACCCGCCGTCGGGCGCATACTGCAACTGGACCTGGAGGGTCGAGCTCGACCCGGTGAAAGTTGTCATCACCAGGCATATCAACTCGAGGTCTCTACCTACGCCCGGATCGTGGCCGTAACCCTTCGAGCTGCTCGCGATGTTGCTCAGGTCGATTATGTTGGCACTCGCCTGGCTGCCGGTGGTGAAAGTCGATCCTGAACTGACCGACGTTCCCGAAAGAACCCCGGCGCTCGAATAGCTGCCGTCGAGTAAAAGCAATGCATCCATTATCATGAGATTCTCCTTTTTATTTCCGCCCGCCGCCCCGCAGCGGGCAACCCGGCTGGCGGTCCCACCGCCTAGACTACGCGGGCTTCAGTGTTCAAAAGTTGATCGCAGGTCCGGATCGGAATGCCCCTGAAAGTCGTTACGGGCGTTCCATCGAATTCTTCCATCCGGAGCAGCACGTTTTGCTTGTTGAGCGCCTGGATGTCCAGCCAGGTCGAAATGGCGCGGTTGCAGTAAAAACCTGCCCGGCCCAGCTCTAACTGGCGTTCGCCGTTCTGGCCGGAGGTATAGACGTTGCCCGCGCGCCGGGGCTGAATCGGCAGCCTGTGAATCGCGCGGATCATGAGGTTGATGAGGTTTGGAGGAGTCCCGCCCGAAAGAGTGGTCACATCGATATTTGCGATTCGGACCGCAAATCTCCAGTCCTTTACCACGAGGCCCGCGTCCCACTTGAACTGCTCACGCCATACCATGAGCGGGTTGGAATTGCCGTCAACTGTCGGAATGAGCCCCAGGTCGATTTGCTGAAAGCCCGCCTTGCTCGATTTGGGGAAAAACCCGTGCACGGCCATCGGGCCGAACATGGTCAGCCAGATGGAGGTATTCGTGCTCCCGGTTCCACCCGCATCGATCACGTTGTTTGCGGTCTGAGCGGTGGAAGTCGATACGCTCGGATACCTGGGCGAAAGGCCCATGAAGGCCGCCGGACCCGCCGAAAGAGGCGCAGAGGTCTGAATGAGGCCCGTATTGTTGTAAAAGATCGTTTCAGCCATCTGCTGGTTCATGCCCTCGAGGAAGGCCAGCGCCTCGACCAGGCGCACGGCTTTTTTATTCTCCGAATAGTCGAGCAGCAGCTCGTCCACGTCGGAAAACGTCTCGAGATGCCCGCAGGTCTCGGTGATCATTGCGCGGGTCGCCTTGGATCTTGGAACGCCCTGGTTGATCATTCTCCAATAGGCTTGAGGCAGGCCCGTCGCAACGGTGGTCTTGTATCCCATCGTGCCGTCGTTGCTCGCGGCCCAGAGCATATCGTCGAGAATCTCGTTGGTCTGGCTCAAAAGGTTTACAACGTCCGGAATCTTTCCGTCTTTGTCCTGCAGCACTGCCCAGTCTGCAAGCGTCATGAAAGAGGGACCGAGTGTAGCCATGGTTTATTCTCCTTTTGTATCTGGCATGTCGGGGTACATCTTGTCCGCCAGAGATTGTCGGGTTTTGTTTACCGGCCCGCCTGTCAGGCTGCCCGGCTCCTTCAAAAGATTGCCCATCCTCACAAACAGCTTCACGAGAGCCGGGTTGTTGCCCGCACCCGTCATGTTGAGAGCGTCCCGCAGCGCCTGGGCGTCGGCATCGTTTGTGACAAACGGATTAGACTCGCCCGGCTGGAACACCAGCGCGGCTGCCTTTACGGAATCCTGGAACTTTGTTCCACCGATCTCCGCGTCCGCTTTCACCTCGGCCTGCCATTTGGTCTGCATCTCCGACCAGGCCTTGTAGGGGGCCTCGGTCAGGGCCTTTATCTTGTCCCCTCCGAAACTGAGCAGCTTCTGGGCTTGCTCCTGAGTAAGGTCCAGCTCTTTTGCCAGCCCCTTGAACTCAGTTGCGCTCGCTTCATCGAGGCTTGTGCCCTCGGGCATTGTGAACTCTGCATATTCCTCCGGCGCCTTTGCCTCCGGCTTTTTCTCCTCGATTGGTTTTCCGTCCGGTCCGAGCTTCGGTTCCTCGATTGGTTTTCCGTCCGGACCAAGCTTTGGCTCTGCCGCGATAGGCTTGCCATCGGGGCCAAGTTTTGGATCCGGCGCCGGCGCCGCGTTCGGATCGCCAACGTTCGGATCGCCGCCAACAATCGGAGGGGGAGGATTTATTCCCGCATCGAGAGCGGGTGTCAGGCTTGCATTCGCTTCAGCTTCCGCCATGCTTTTCCCTTTCGCGTTTTGCCGTGATTAAAAAGTTATACAGAAGCGGATCCTGCTTTCTCACCGCCTCCAGAATCTGCCGGTCGGGAGTTTTCTTGTGCTCGTCGCACTCTTCGCGCACGTCCTTGTTGAAATCCTTCCAATCCCCGCTGTGGCCGTGAAAGAGATGGCAGTTCAAATACCCGCCTTCTTCGCAGAGCGTGATCAGGTTGAAGTCTTCGAGCTCTAAGCCCGGATGCACGTGAAAGGGCACGATGTGGTGCACCTGGAGTTTCGCTCCGTCCTCTTTCTTTGCTCCGCACCACTGGCACTCAGGCTCTTTTTCCAGATGCTCTTTTTCAACCTTGTGCCATTTCGGGCTTCTGAGATGAGCCGGCTTGCCTTTGACCAGGTCGTGTATAAGCTTTAGATGTCGTTGCATCGGATCTCCGCGTGTTATGTGACATCCCGTGTTATGTGACATGCCAATAGAAAAGCCCGCACACGCCGTAGCTACGTGTCGGGCTTCTCGATATTGGCTGCGCTCAACGGGGATCAGCCGGAACGCAAAGGTTGTCAGGTTATTTTTTTAATTCCTCAATTCCTCAATTCCTCAA
>JBKQTS010000187.1:0-19486 GCA_052143075.1 Syntrophobacteraceae bacterium
CCCCCCCAGTAGCTAACAACTTTTTGAAAAATTGACTCGCGTATCCTGGGGGTCTAATCTCCGGCGCGAGGGGGGTGCCTGGGGTCTTGGGGGGGGGCCTCAAGGTCTCCATCCTGAAATTTCTTCCAAAGATGTTACGGACAGCCAGAAAACGAGACAAAGCAGGCTGACTGCATTGCGCCCACCTGATGTTATATCAGGTGCATCCTTATTTTATGGTGTTGTTTCAATCACTTGAAAATGCTATGTGACACAAAGTGTCAAGTTTTCACTTGACAAGCTGGATAATTTTATTTATTCTGCTTATCAAGATAAGCAATAAAAGGAGGGACAAAAGCATGACGGCAATATTTATCAGAGACTTTCCAGAAGACGTGCACCACAAGGCGAAAATCCAGGCTGCGGTTGAACGAATCACCTTGAAGGACCTGATCGCAAAGGCACTGAGATGGTACTTGACAGAAGCCGAAGCGCTGGACATGGCAGGCGGCCCGGTGGATGAAGGAGGGGGTTCTATGCTGGTTTCACGTCAAGACATTATCGAGCTTTTCGGGACTGACAACATTGCTGAGATAAAAGGGATGGTCAGAGAGCACGCCAAGTTGATAGAAAAGGGAAAAAAGGCACTGAAATCAGGAACACCCGATGGCGAGGAAGCCGACAGAAAGGAGGGGTAATCATGGCAATCAGAAAACGCGGTAACGGCTGGCAGATCGACTATTTTGACCCAACAGGGAAACGGGTTAGGAGGTCTTTCGCCAAGAAAAAGGATGCAGTGGACGAGCTTGCAAAACGGGTATCTCTCATTGCAGAGAAACGATACCTGGATGTGAAGAAAGATTACACGACCACGCTGGATGACATTCTCAGGAAATATGAAGAGAATTTCAGCGATCAACCGGGCTTCGGCAACTGGAAAAAATTCTGCTTCACTCGATTCCGGGCGAACTTCGGCACGGATACCCGCCTTGAAAACATCCGCTATGTCGATGTAGAGACTTACCAGAAACACCTGAAACGGCTTCCCACAAAGAACGGGACTGTCAGAACGGATGCAGCGGTAAACCGGGAAATGTCTTGTCTTCGCCATGTGTTCAATAAGGCCGTCGAATGGGAGATGATCGAGAGCAGCCCGTTCAAGCGGGGCAAATCCCTGATTGTGAAGGAAAACAATGAGCGGCTTCGCTTCCTGTCAGAAGATGAGGCCGTAAGGCTTATTGCGGAGTGTCCGAAACACCTGAAGCGGATCGTAATTTGCGCTCTAAATACCGGGATGCGAAAGAAGGAAATCCGCACACTGAAATGGTCACAGGTTACGAACAGCAGCGCATAGTAATCCCATTATCAACTCGAACAGGGCACAAGGTTGGCGTGGTATGCATGTTCAACAACAGCTTCCTGTAAAGTCACTTGAGTTCACGGGTGAAACCGTCTCAGCCGTTATGGTCCAGGCTTTTCGATTATCAAGGCCTTGGATCAGACTGGAAAGCATCTTCGCGATCTCTTCCAATCTCGTCCGCAATTCCGAGTGTTTGAATGGGGTAATGAAGCCGCGGCGAAAGGCAACTTCAAGCAGCGGGATGCACTCCTGCGTGGATCCTCGGGCGATGGTAAAAAAATTGGTTCATCCGGCAAATGAGTACCTACAGCGCGAGAAAGGACACTATCTGTCTGGTGTGAAATCACCCTGTGGTGACTATTAGAGTTTCTTGCCCTAAAAGCTGACATAAGAAATTGTGAAGGATCAAATCGCAGCATGCTTGAGCAGGAGGGATCAGCTATGCAACCCCTACAGGGTAAAAAAACTGGTTTTTATTGGCGTCGCAACCCCAGGGTGGCGCCCCACGAGACGCGGGACTGACCCTGGGCTATATTATTTAGCCCCTTCGGGGCATAAACCAAAAAATGTCCAAACTCCAGGGCCCCTGCGGGGCAAAAATCCAAACCACAGGTACTCGTTTGCCGGATGAGTCGGAAATGTTTCGGAAGCACAGGTAACTTCATCTGCAAAGTCCACTGCTTTCTGGTAAACCTGCAGCTTCTCGAACATGAAGACCATGCTGCCCTCAAGCAAGAACAGTAGAACAGGTGAGCAGGAGACCGCAGGAGGCCAGAGATCTCCTGTTCCCCTGCTCTAAACTCTCCTGCTCTATTTTGGCCTTTGGCCAAAATCGGGGCGATAGGATTTGAACCTACGGCCCCCTGCTCCCAAGGCAGGTGCGCTACCAGGCTGCGCTACGCCCCGATGAAGCTGTTTTTCTTATCATGAGCAGGATCTAAAAGCAAGAGCAGGTCCATAGACCTCGTGGTGAACCTATCCCGGGGAAGTCCCAAAAATAAATCATCAATTTGGAACGCCGCCGTGGAAGGCGGCGCTACCGGTAAATATATTCCGAAGATTCCCGCACTTTTCTGGTTCATCCGGCAAACGAGTACCTCAAGCAAGAGAAACGACGGTGTCTGAACAGTCGTGACTATGGCAGAGCTTATGTAACCCCTGCAGGGTAAAGAAATTGGTTTTTGTTGGCGTCGCGATCCCAGGGTGGCGTCCCGCGAGGCGAGGGACTGACCCTGGGCTGACTTATCAAGCCCCTTCGGGGCAGGAAAACCCTGACCACAGGTACTCGTTTGCCGGATGAGCCACTTTTCTGACATCTTTATCTGTGTTCATCCGTGTTCATCCGTGGTTCAGATTTCCGCTTTTGCTTTTTCTTCGCGTCTTCGCGTCTTCGCGTCTTCGCGTGAGAGCCCTCCACGCGCCGCCGTGGAAGGCGGGCGTTACCGGTTATTCACCTTTGGGTCCGTGCCGGAGCTTCATGGAGCAAAGCTCGGAATAGGCTGCATCGACCAGGTCCTGCGCGACGGTTGCACGTTCGTTGAGGGAGCCCATCCCAATGGCTGTCGTTATGAGGATGGCCGTATTGCCTTCCCGGTAAGGGGATTTTCTCATTGTCGAGGAAATATAAGGCATGACCTCCCGCGCTTCATCCTCGGGCACACCGGGAAGAATGATCAGAAACTCATCGCTTCCGTACCTGCCCATAAAGCAGCCCTCCTTCGGGAGGATGGTTTCCAGGAGCCGTGCCGCATGACTCAGGACGTCCATTCCACTCTCGAACTCATCCCAGCCATGGACGAAATTGAGGTCGACTATGAGCACAGAGAGCGCGCTCCCCGATCGGCGCGCCTTCCTGAACTCCTTCTCCAGGATCGTATGAATCTGAAAGAAATTGAAGAGCCCGGTCAGTTGATCCTTTACCGTGAAGTCCCGGACCTTTTCATAGGTAAGGCAATTTTCCATGGATAGGGCGATGTTGATTCCGAGTTGTTCCAGAAGGTCGGTTCCGTCTTGCGGATTATATCTCCCGGGGTCGGGACTACCAAGCAGCAGGGCCCCGAACAGGATGTCGCCAATCTTTAGCGGGATAAGCGCCCCTGAGCTCAGTGTCGAGCCGCACTCGGAGAACATTGGGGGGCAGCCGTTTAGTTCGGTCGAAAAGAGCACCGGCTTGAGGCCGGGTCCGATAAGCGCGTGCCCCTCTTCGCCATCCAGGGGCGAAATCCAGGTTTGAGAGTCTATTTCACGGCTCGTCCCCGGGTCACTGTGGAAGAACCTCTCCAGGGCTTCGGGATGCGAAAGGAATAAAACCAGAAGCCCCGTTTGGAACCGGTCTTTTATCTCCCGGAGCAATTCCGCAATTAGCCTGTCCAACTCGCGGGTCCTAAAAAGGATTCGCTCGACAGCCGCAAAATGCCTCCAGATTTTCTCGTTTTCCAAAGCGTTGGCAAGTACCTCGACGAGTTCTTTCCGCAGAGCTTCGTTTTCCCGCCGAAGACTTTGAACATTGCGGCTCTCGGAAGCAACGCCACCGGATGAGGCAGGGACCTTAATGCCGGGTTTTGACGGATCCTTTTCCCTACTGCGTTTTGCCATGGAGTTCAGCACCTCATCAGTGACGGTTCACCTGTAAAAACCCTCCCTCAGGACCGGCTGCCATCGAATTCGGATGGTTTACGGCCGAGTTCGACGAGTGTTAGAGCTTCGTCAACCGCCCCCAGCGGCGTCTGGGCGGCTATCACCCCCGGAATCTGGTAGGGTGGCTGAAGCGCCACCACTCCTTTTCCGATTTTTAGCGCAAGCGCTATTTCGGACAGAGTGCCATATCCACCCCCGATCGCGATCAGCACATCTGCAGTGTGAACGATGATCGAGTTGCGCGCATGCCCTATGTTCGTTGCTATTGGAAAATCAATGAATTCATTGGCATCCGTCGTTTTTGACCCGGGAAGAATTCCGAGCGTAACACCGCCGATTTCCTTGGCGCCGCGGGCCGCATCGGTCATTACGCCTCCAAGACCTCCGCAAACCAGAACCGCTCCCTTGCGGGCAATTTCGCGCCCGACCTCTTCTGCCAGCTTTGTCAAATCCGGCCGGCTGGTCCCTGACCCGACCACACCAATGATTGGACTGCCGATTTCTATTCTTTCCATCCCCATTTCCCCACCAGGTTCACGAAGCGAACCCCGCCTAAATTTGTTTTTTTTATCCCCTCCGCCACTCGTTTGACCAGCATGAGGTCTTGACCGAATCGGTCGCCGACAGGGGCAACCAGTCTGCCGTCCATCTTGAGCTGATCTACGAGCGGCTGCGGAATTTTAGGAGTGCCGGCCGTAACGATAATACCATCGAAAGGCGCGTCGTCCGGCCAGCCAAGCGAACCATCTCCAACCCGGACAATTATATTCTTATATCCCAGCTTCTGGAGTATCGAATTTGCGCGATACGCAAGCTCAGGATAGCGTTCGATAGAAAAAACCCGGTCCGCCAGTTCGGCAAGTATCGCCGACTGGTAGCCTGAGCCCGTTCCTATCTCCAGGACTTTTTCTGAGCCATTGAGTTCAAGGCTCTCCGTCATAAGTCCCACTATGTAAGGCTGGGATATAGTCTGATTTTCGGCAATCGGCAGAGGATGATCGCTGTAAGCCTGGTCCCGGAGCGCTTCATCCAGGAACAAATGCCTCGGCACCTTTCGCATCGCTTCGAGAACCCGCTCATCGTGGACGCCGCGCGCCGCGATCTGGGTTTCAACCATGCGTTCACGAGCCTTCTTGAAGTTCACCATGCCGACTTTTCCACTTTAACGACTGCCCAACCGACCTTACACGAATCGCCGAGAGTATAAAAGGATAAAGCAAGGAGATTTTAAATGCACTCAGATTCGCACTCAGAGCAGGTTGGCCCACGAACAATACTCAAGGCAGAGCGGATCGGAGATCCTTTCCAGCTTACCGAGTGAAATATGGCGAAGCCTTCGCCTGAACCATGCCCCAAAAGCAAATCTCTCTCGCCCGTTAAAAATCCATGGCGATATGGATTCCATTTCCGTTTGGACCGGCAGGAGAGGAAAAACCTGCGTCCCGGTATAGATGAAAGCGAGGTTGTCCTTCCAGGATGAATCATAGTTGAGGAAGAATTTCATATCGATGTCTTTAAAAATCCAGCGAAATGCCTCCGGGCAGTGATTTTCGTTCAGGGGCCGAAGAGCAAAAAACTCCTTCTGCGGATACACGTCTATAATGATGCGGGTGGCGTCCGCACGCTCAGCGCGATGCAACCCGCCTGACGAAACACCGGTGTCGAATATGCCTATCGCTTTGAAAGGCAAGCCGCGCCCGGCCAGATCTTCAAGGGCCAGCCCGAGGCTTGGGGCCTTGCTGTGTGAAGTGTCATCCCAAAACAGGATCAAGGGCTTTGCAATGTTCGCCGATACCAATCGAAACAGGCGTTCCAGGTAGGTGACGTCCGCCCGCCTTTGAGATGAGATGAAGAACTTGTCTATCCAGGGCAGGACCAAAGAGGGGATACTGCCCGAATCGAGCATTCGCTGACCCTGGTTTGCAAGCGCAAAAAGCAAGATGATACCGTCCGCCCACGTCTTATGAGATTTTTCAATCCACGCCAGGGCCTGGCCGGTGGATATGCGCTGGTGAGGGCTAAGGGCTCCAGGCCATTCGTATTTGTTTCCATTTGCAATTCTGTCAACCGCACTGACCATTTTGGGGGCGAAGAGACGATCGAGCCTCATAGCACAAAGGTCCATAGCTGAAGAGATGTCGAACGATTTCCGGATCTCCGCCACCTCTTTGAGCACTGCCTGGACAAACAGACTGTAGAGCGCCGGGGAGTCGAACTGAGTTGCCAGGTCTTCGAATGCCCAACCTCCTGCCGCACCCAGCGAGGCGTTATGCCAACTCAGGACGACCCGGCCCGTTCGACTGCTCACATCACGCGAAAGCCGCCTGATTTCAAAAAGTTCCCCCGCCTGATTCTCAATGAGTCTTTCCCAGAAAGCAATCTTCCGGCTTCCCTCGCCTCCCCAATATAGTTGCCTCATCGTTTGGGCCGGCGCGTCCCGCTGAGCAATCGCCACTTTGGAGGCAATTGCCTTTCCATGTATTCTCCATGCCGATTCCACACGTCCGGGCCGCCTCGTGGCCTTTAGGAACCGCAGGTCCTGGAGGGTGATCTCGAGACCCTGGTCCGGAAGACTGCAACCCGCACTAAAACCCGAGATCAGACGTGTCCTCAGGATCATCCACCTTTTCCTGAGTACCTGAGAAGGCGCCCCGCGACCACCCCGTCTCTGGTCATTGACAGGCCAGGGAGAGCGTCGAGAATGGCAACGGGCGCCTTCCGCTCTCCGCATGGTACATCGCCGTGTTATGTATAAATCTATCTTACGAGGTTGCGTTATGCCGGGGAATATCCTTTTTGCATCGATATTGACGATGAAAGTTCGTAGCGGAAATCTCTTCTCAAAAAGCCAGGCCAGAAGACTCGGCGGTATTTTGTACAGAAGGCGAATAAAAAACCCATGCGCATCAGGACCAAGAGAGATCCTTCCTGCCGAGGCAAGCAATTCACAGAAAATCTTGAGAAGCGGCTCCGGAATGTCCCGCGTTCTTATCCGAAATTCATTGAGGTAAGAGGCCATGCTGAGATAATAGCGGTTCATTTCCACCCCATCGGGATAAAGGAGCAGGTCCAGGGCCTCCCTGCGGGCAGGAGCAGCCATGAGCCGGGGATCGGACATCAAATGCCGGAACTTCTCCGCCCTGCCGCATACGTCCTCCTTATTCACGGCCGAATCCTGCGGGGATGCGGGGGAAATTTTCCCTTGCTCTTTTGAGCTTTCGCAGTTTTGCAGAATTTTGCACACGCAATCCTGACTCACGGTATCGGTGGCCCCTGCTCCTTCGAAAAGTTGCGTGGTCCTCTTGGCGCTACGCGCCCCGGATAACGAGTATCCGGGCCACCCCAGTGAGAGGCTCAATCCTTTTCATGGTTTCAGGGTGTCCCGAAGGGACGTGAGGAACTGTTACGAAAAGTTCAACAGCATCAAAATCCCCCCTGCCCCCCTTTAGAAAAGGGGGGTATTGGCGCTCCTTTTCATGGTTTCAGGGTGTCCCGCAGGGGCGTGAAGAGCTGCTTCGGCAAATGTTTACACTCGCCCAGGATTTAAGCAAGAAAATAGAAATCCTCCGGACCTAAACCAGACAAGGTCAGGAGGATTTGCTTAACGGTTTCGCAATCACAGGATCAGGCGCGGAGCTCGAGGAAATCTTTTCAGGACTTCTTTCCGGCTTTTTTGAGCAACTTCAACGCCTTCTCCGTCTCCATAACCGGTATGATTTCCGCTACGCCCAGATCGGTCCAGCTAAATATGGATGAGGCCAGATGCGCATCGTCTTCAGCCTCGAACAACCGGAACACTCTATGGCCGGAAACATCGAACCACTCTCCCTTTATCGTAACTCCGGCTGTTTTTTCCGACCCCATTCCACGTTCGATCACAAGGTTTCTGTCTTCGGGCGAATAGCTGAATATGGCCATGAAAAGCATACAGATCTCCTTTCTTATTTACGGTTTGAGTCCCGCCATTATTCCCTTCAACGCAATTACAGGATCATTATAGAAGTAGCCAATCGCAAAACGCAAGCGATTTGACTTTATCAAAGATGTCGGGCGATGTTGCACTCAAGAGCGAATGCGCAGCAACCCCTCATGCACAAGCGCATCAATTCTCTGCGCCTCAGCGATATTTCCCCTTTTGCGGCATCCATCGGAATAAATCCGGCGTTTTTCCTCGACTGCTTTTTCAGCCGCGAGCCGCTGTTCGGGACTGAGCGGTGTGGTGCGAATCAATTTGAGGATGGCCTCTATACGATATTTGTCCAGGTTCGCAATGCTCGCCGAGAGTTGGTCGGGATTACCGCCACGCTTGACAATAAGAGGTTTTTCTACCAGCCCGATGGGAAAACGGCAGCCGATCCGCAGCCAGAGATCGTAGTCTTCACAGGCGGGCAGAGATTCGTCAAAGGGTCCGACTAAATCGAAAACCCTACGGTGGACTACCACCGCCGAAGGACTCACGAGGCATCTTTCCAGTAGTAGCGGGAAGCAGTATCCGCTCGGTTTCCTATGATATTTTCGGGGATTGAGGCGCCTGCCGTTTCGGACCCAGATCTCGTCGGTTTGGCACACAAAGGTCTCGGAGTGATCCGTAAAAAACTTCATCTGTGCGTGGAGTTTACCAGGCAGCCATAGATCGTCCGAGTCGAGAAATGCGATCCATTCACCACTGGACATGGAGATGCCGAGATTTCGAGCCCTGCTCACCCCCGAATGCTCATGGCGGGTGTAGGCTATATTCCCGGCCAGAGGTGCAAGCGCCTCTCCGGTATCATCTGTTGAGCCGTCATCCACCACTATGATCTCGACATCCTCGGGAACGTCCTTTTGATCGAGAACAGAGTGGACAGCCTCCACCAGGAGCTTCGCCCGGTTAAATGTCGGTATTATTACGCTGATCATGACCTGTCCGGCGAATTGATTTAGGCCCGGGGCGCATAAAGATTGACCTCCTGAGCTGATATGGTATAAAGATAAAAGCCGATGCCGGTCAAACCCGGCATAGAAGTGCGAGTTGTTTTGGTATAGCAAATCTTGTTGCTCTTTGAAATCGCAAGGTTTCAGGCGCCCTTTTTTCATGGGATTTTCGAACAAATCTTTGTTTCGGGGGACGGTGTATTTCCCTGACAAGAGCTGGGTGCAGTCCTTGAATTTCCGTCTTTACGGGATCAAGGATTTTTTTGTTTTTAGATAGAACATCGAGGTGAAAACAAAGTGATACTGCAATTTCCGCCAAATGGCGTACGGAACCGGCCCGGCTTGGTCAAAGCCGGGCGGGAGATCGAACAAGAGAGCTTTCGCATCATTGAAGAAGAGATGGGCCAGCACGCTTTCCCGCAGGATCAGTGGCGGATAATTCGTCGAGTTATCCATACGACGGGCGATTTCGATTATGCTCATAGGATTCGCTTCACGCCTGACGCTGTTTCCTGTGGAATCGAAGCGCTCAGGAATAGGGCCTGCATCTACGCGGACACTCGGATGATTCGGGCCGGACTTTCTCCCTGGCGTCTTGCATGGCACGGCAATGAGGTGGTTTGTCCGGCTGAGAGCGCGCAAAGCCAGGAACTTGCCGAAAGGACCGGTGTGACGCGCACGCTTGCAGCGTTCCGGAATTGCGCTTCAGGTCTGGATGGGACCGTAATCGCAGTTGGAAACGCACCGACCGCGCTTTTGGAAGTAATCCGCCAGATTGAAGAAGACGGGGTTAGACCGGGTCTGGTGATAGGGGTCCCCGTTGGATTCGTGCAGGCCGAAGAGTCGAAGAACGCCCTCATCAATGTCGCAAAACAGCCTTCGATAACCGTCTTAGGCAGAAAAGGCGGCAGTTCGGTCGCCGTAGCAATAATCCACGCGCTTCTGGAACTTTGCAAAGCCGGGGAAGAATAAATGCCGAGTCGATGATCCATGCCTAGTAAAAGAAACAGGCTCCGCTGCGGTTTCAGCTCCGGAACGGCTGCAGCAGCAGCAGCCAAAGCTGCCTTGCGCCACCTGATCACCGGCGTCTCCGCCGATGCCGTGGCCGTCCGGCTGCCTTCCGGCGTCTATCTTGCGGTTCCCGTGGCATCGAGCAGTATGCAGGGCGGGACTGCATGCGCTTCGGTTATAAAAGACGGCGGAGACGACCCCGATATTACAAATGGAGCAGAGATAAGAGCAACGGTCAGTATTTTGCGCGATGGACCGGCGCATGACCGTCAGGCAGCGCGTGACCGGCCTAGAATTTTGCTGACCGCAGGCAAGGGGGTCGGCATTGCTACAAAGCCCGGCCTCCCCATAGCTCCGGGTGAACCGGCCATAAATCCGGTACCCAGGCAAATGCTCTCCGAAAATATTACTCTTGAGCTCATGGCGTTGGAAAATTTCGATCTCGAAAGGCTGTTTTTGAATTGCTCCGATCTCGCCATTTCAGCAAGCCGGAGCACCCAGACCGATAAGCCTGTCCTGTGCCTGCCGCTTTATACTAAAACCGGACCGCTGGAGACTTTCAGGCGAGCGAATAATTTCTCGGTCATGGTTGAAATCGAAGTCCCCGGGGGCGAAGAACTTTCCAGGCACACACTCAATCCCCGCCTGGGAATTCTCGGCGGAATCTCCATTCTCGGCACGACCGGCCTCGTCAAACCATTCTCTAATGAAGCCTACGAGCAGACCATCCAGGCTGCTATTTCGGTCGCCGCCTCGAACCAATGCTACGCGGTGGTGCTCAGCACCGGCGGGAAAAGCGAGCGATTTGCCAGGGGCCTTCTTCCGGAACTGCCCCCCGAGGCTTTCGTCCAGATTGCCGATTTCTTTTCTTTTGCCGTCAGTAAGGCGCGGCAGTACGGTTTTTCCCGTATAATTCACAGCGTTTTTTTTGGTAAAGCCATCAAGATGGCCCGGGGACATCCCTATACCCACGCGCATTCAGTACCTCTCGATCTGGGCTCCCTGGCCGTGATAGCTCATAGCCTGGGCCATGATGCCGCTCACTGCCGGGAGTTGGCTTCGGCAAATACTGCGCGGCATGCCCTGGAGATTATTGCAGGCAAGGGTTCATACGATATCCTGGAATCGGTTGCCCAAAGGGCTGCTCTAGAATCGGCGCGGCTTGCAGGCGAGGGCGCTGAGATCAGGCTGCTTCTTTTCGACTACAACGGCCGCCTGCTTGCGGATGTAAGAGGAGTTCCAACGTCTTGAAACCAAGTGACTGGAAGCCGCCCCTGATTGCCGCGATTGGAATGGGTACCGGTCCTCAATGCCTGGGAGCTTTGGGCCTGGAGTGGATCGGCGCGGCGCAAGTTTTGGCCGGCGGCAGCAGGCATCTTGAACTCTTCCCGGACCATGCCGGGGAAAAACTTTCGCTCAAGTCCTCTCTCTCAGACAGCCTGGAAGAAATCGGCAGAATTTCAAAAACCAAGCGGGTGGCGGTCCTTTGCTCCGGCGATCCTTTGTTCTTCGGTATTGGTAAGACGTTGGCGGACAGATTTGGGAGGGAGAGCCTCGTGGTAATCCCAAATGTCACCAGCGTTCAGACCCTGTGCGCCAGGATCTGCGAAAGCTGGGATTCAATTGAGGTCGTGAGCTTTCACGGCCTGAAAGGCGTGGCTGAAATCGGGAGCATCCTCGACATCCTTGACCGAGGCCGCAAAGCCGCCGTAATCACCGACCCCGAGCATAACCCGCAATGGATCGCACGCGAATTGGTCAAATCGAGCCAACGCGAATGCAAGCTCACCATTGGGGAGAACCTGGGAACAACGTCCGAGAGAGTTCGATCATTTTCGCCTTCTGATGCCGCAGGCGAGGAGTTTGCGCCCTTGAACGTCATTCTTATTGAACCTGCCGAGCCCGTCGTCAAAACTGATATAAGGGACAATTCCGGACTCATTTTCGGGTTTGGAGAGGAGGCGTTTGAACGGCAAGCCGGCATGATTACAAAGTTGGAAGTGAGAGCGGTGGTCCTTGCTTCACTTCAGCTCGGGCAGGGGCAGGTCCTTTGGGACATCGGCGCGGCCACAGGCTCGGTGTCCGTGGAAGCTGCCAGGATAGCACGCCTGAAACGCGTTTTGGCGGTCGAAAAAAACCAATCCGCGTATTTCAAACTCCTTCGAAATCTGGAGTCGTTTGGCGCATCAAAGGTGGAGGCCGTGTGCGCAAGGGCCTCCGAGGCGATCGGCGCCTTTCCCGACCCAGACCGGGTCTTCATCGGAGGAAGCGGGGACGATCTCGACGCGATCCTTGAAGCCGTAGCCAAGAGGCTCCTTCCAAATGGGAGAGTGGTGCAGACAGTCGTCCTGCTTCAGACGCTCGAAAAGGTGAGCACATTCTGGAAGGACAGGGATTTCGAGGTATCCATCGTTCAACTCCAGGTGAACCGCTCCGTTCCCACCGGGCAAAACCTGAGGCTGGAGGCGCTAAATCCTGTCTTTGTCGTGTCGGCCTGGCGTAGTTGCTGAGCAGGCCAGGGGGCCGTAGGCGCTGCCGTACCTCTCGCAAAATTCCTCCCAACTAAACCTGTGCTCCTGTGTTCCGTAATGTTCAATGGAAAATGACGCTACGGTAGACCCCATCTCGCATGCAGTATTCCACGGAAGATTCAAAGCTCTGGCCTTGAGCACACCTGCTCGAAAAGCATCACCCGCTCCGGTCGGATCGAGAACCTTACTGACAGGGATAGCAGGGATAAGCAACCTGTTGCCTGCGATATCGATCGTAGCCCCTTCCGATCCTCTTGTGGTGATTACCACTTTTACCGAATTATAGAGATTCTCCATATCCCACCCCGTCATCCTGAGAAACAGCGCAAGTTCATAATCGTTTGAGATGAAGCACAGCGCCCCTGAAACAACTTCCCGCAGTTCATCGCCATTCCAGATATTCAGGCTTTGCCCCGGGTCGAAGAAAAAGGGCGCATCGGCAAGCCTGGCTCTTTGCGCGAGATTCATCATGTCCCTCTTGTTGCCCGGCCCTATGAAAACCATACTGGAGCCATTGAACGGCGGAAGCTCCGCCTCGAAGGCCATTGCTCCGGGATTGAACGCGGTTATCTGATTATCATCCAGGTCGGTCGTAATGTATGCGCCGGCGGTAAGGACGCCCGGAATCGCTTTTATGTAGGATGTCGGCAGACTATTTTGAACCAGCCATTTTTCATACCGGGAGAAATCTTCCCCGGAGGTAGCCACGATGAAGGGGGACTCTCCGAGAACGGCCAGGCTATAGGCAATATTTCCAGCCGTCCCTCCGAATTTTTCGACCAGGCCGTTTATATTGAAGCAGACATTCAAAACGTGAATTTTGTCGGGCAGAATATGATCGGCAAAGCGGCCTGGAAAATCCATGATGCGGTCATAGGCCAGGGACCCGGAAATGAACATGTCCATTCTATGCTCCTGTTTGCGTAGTTCACCCTCGCGCTAACTTTTATACGTATCTAAATGAGCCCCTGATAGCCGCTATTCTGACATATCGCAAACAAAAATCCAACATGAAGGATCAGGCAGCCCGTACGGAGGGCTGAGAACGCAAGACGGAAGGGCACACACATGAAAGCTGAAATTTTCACTCTTCACTCTTCACTCTTCACTCTTCACTCTTCACTTTTCACTCTTCATGGATGCGATTGAAATATGCCGCGTATTCTGGTAACGAAAGATTTTTTTATCCTTTATAATTTGATGACAGAGACTTTGGAACCTGATGCTTTGCCTGGGCAGAGTCTTCGAGTGGACTACTCTATCGGGCCGTTACCGCCAGTAAAGGAGAAGACATGAGAGAAGTAGTTATCGTAAGTGGGGCGAGAACCGCGGTCGGAACTTTCATGGGATCGCTTAAGGACATCCCGGCAGCGCAACTCGGAGCAATTTGCATTCGGGAGAGTTTGAAACGTGCCGGCCTTAGACCCATGGCGACTCAAGATATGGTTTCCTTTGCGCCTGACAGGTTGAAAGGAACAGGTCTGATCGAGTTGGAGCAAAAATACCGCCAATGGGATGATTCACACCGTCAAATCGAGGTTGATGAGGTCATAATGGGCAACGTAGTCCAGGCCGGCCAGGGACAGAACCCGGCCCGGCAGGCCACGATTTATGCCGGCATGCCAAAGGAGACCCCTGCTTTTACGGTCAATAAAGTATGTGCTTCCGGAATGAAATCGATTGCATTGGCCGCCCAGGCAATCGCAGCCGGTGATTCCGAAGTCATCGTGGCCGGCGGGATGGAAAACATGAGCCAAATTCCCTATGCCATGCCGAACCTGCGTGAGGGCGCCCGCATGTTCAATGTGGAGGCCATAGACCTGATGGTCCATGACGGTTTGTGGGAACTTTTTTATGGCTATCATATGGGGGTAACGGCAGAAAACATCGCCGAGAAGTACGGGGTCAGCCGAGAAGACCAGGACAAACTGGGGTTTGAAAGTCATCAGCGCGCCAGAGCTGCAATTGCTTCCGGCAAACTGAAAGATGAAATCGTACCTGTTGCCGTGCCACAGCCCAAAGGCGATCCGCTCATGTTCGAAGTCGACGAACGCCCGATGGACACAACCGTCGAGAAAATGGCCAAATTGAAGCCTTTTTTCAAAAAAGA
Organism: Syntrophobacteraceae bacterium; assembly: GCA_052143075.1. GTDB lineage: Bacteria > Desulfobacterota > Syntrophobacteria > Syntrophobacterales > Syntrophobacteraceae > SbD1. The sequence continues at coordinate 14,543 of JBKQTS010000187.1, forward strand.
CGGCACGGTCACGGCGGGCACCGCTTCCGGTATAAACGATGCGGCAGCAGCGGTCCTGGTAATGTCCAGGGACAAAGCCGACGAACTGGGACTAAAGCCGCTGGCCTATATAAAATCATATGCAGCGGGCGCCATCGATCCGGCCTACATGGGCTGCGGGGTGATTCCCGCTGCCCGGCTGGCATTGAAAAAGGCTGGATGGACCATGGACCAGGTGGACCTTGTCGAGTTGAATGAGGCCTTTGCATCTCAGGCCCTGGCCTGCATGCGGGAATTGAAGATGGATTGGAATAAGGTCAATGTCAATGGCGGCGGGATTTCCATCGGGCATCCCATCGGGTGCACCGGGGCAAGAATCACTTACGCTCTTGCAATGGAAATGATCCGTAGGAATTCCCGGACGGGTCTGGCCACTCTGTGTATCGGCGGGGGGATGGGCTTTGCCCTGACTCTGGAAAGAAAATAACCAAGTGCCTGCATGCAAAAGCCTGCGTGCTCCCGCGCCATTCTCGTTTTGATTCTGTGCGCCGCCGTCTGCGGCTGCGCTCGCATGGAGTGGTCCGGCCTCGAGGTTGCCGGGCTCTCCTTCGTCTGTCTGATTTTAACAGGTTTCATTCTGCGCTGCGCAAACCGTCTCACCCTGGATGCGGCGGGGCCGCTCCGGGGGGGCCGGCTGGTGCCGTTTCTATGTCTGGCAGGCCCTTTTCACAGTTATACTCGGCGCCAAGCTGCAGCTTATCAATGCCTTCGGTTCGGATGTCCCTTTTTCTGACCAGTGGGATGGCGAGGCGCCCTTTTTCTCTTTGCTTATAAAAAGTGCACTGGACCCTTCCAGCCTCATAGGGACCGAGAACGAGCACCGGTTTTTCTTCACGCGGCTCATCGTCTGCAACCTCTTTGACCTCAACGGACATCTTCACCGGCGTCTTTGGCTGAAATGGACACCGAGGCCACACGATCCTCAAGAATCCCCGGCGCTGTTCCCTTTTGCCCCATGCGAACTTATATTTAGTACGAATCGAGTATTAAATTATGGGTGACATGGAGAAATAATGATGATTCGAAAACTATCACATATTGTGGCACTCTTCGTAGGACTGTTAACATGCTCTATTGAAGCGCAGTTCAAATGCGTCACTCCAGGCGCTTTTCCCTTAGGGGGCGGTATCGTGCAGCCTTTGGTGTCGAGCCCTCAGTTCGATCCCAACGAGTCGGAGGCAAGGCAACGGCTGACAATTGATGAGAGAATTTATGGAACGGCTAGCGCCCCGGCGGGCGGCATTGGCCTGATGCAGACATGGGGCTTTTAGCGAGTTCTGTCCTTTTTGCAGCGCTTGCATCATTCAGGGTGAGCACATCCGATCGTTATAAAACTGAGGTCGAAGGTTGGTGAGCCGGTTGTCGGCATAAGAGCCTGTGACGATGTGCAAGTGAGCGCCCTCAAGGTCTGTTACGGCCATATTGTTCGTGGCTCGATACCCACTCTCCGGCGGCGATTGCCGACATCAGTGAGATATCCCCCGCCAACACAGTTGCAGCCATGATTTCCGCAAGTTTGTTGGCTTTATCTTTGCCATAACAACCCATTATCTCCAGGCATTCCCTCTGCGTCGGCAGGCCGGTGCCTCCTCCATAAGTGGCCACAATGAGTGAGGGTAAAGTGACAGCAACGTACAAATCATTATTAGGTCTCAGCTCACAAAAGAAAAAGCCCGAGTGGGATTCAACCACATTGGCCTCATCCTGTCCCGTAGCGATAAAAAAAGAGGCGATGCCGTTTGCGGCCTGGAGGCCATTGTATGCTGAATCAGCGATCATGGCGCCGATGTTGCTGATGTTCCGCATCCTGGAAACTTGACGAGTGTCGGCGCGCATAACTGATTGCAGCACATCCTGCTTAAGGATTGCCTCGGCGATTACGTGTTTGCCTCTGGTATGGAGCTTATTCATTTGTGAATGCTTCTTCTCAGTCTCAATTCCGCCTGACAGGATGTAATCGGAAGACCCGGGGTAGTTTGCCTGAATCCACTCGCAGGCAGCTAGAGTTGCTTTCGTCACCATGTTCTGCCCGGCAGCATCCCCCGTAGTGTAATTTATGCGCACATAGAGCATATTGGCGACAGCAAACTTTTGAATATGCTCCAACTTTCCAACGCTGGTCGTGCGCTCTGCAGCGGCTTTAACCTGATCCAGGTTTTCGTCGAGCCATTGGGAAAACTTTGCCGCCGCCCGAGCATCTTCAAAGATAAAAACCGGTGCACGCTGCATGAATTGTTCAACAACGGTGGTTTTGATCCCGCCACATTCTGAAAGGCAGCGCATTCCCCGGTTGTAACTAGCTACCAGAGCACCCTCGGTGGTTGCGAGCGGGACCCAGAAATCCCCTACAGCATGCTGACCATGGATCGTCAATGGACCGGCAATGCCTATGGGCATCTGAACAACGCCGATGAAATTCTCGATATTCCCCTTGACAACACTTGGATCGAAAGAATAGCGGCCTACGTGGTACAGACTGGCGCCGGTTTGATTCTCGATAAACTCACGCCGTTTGGACGCGGCTTCTATGGTGTAGTCGTTGTTGCGATCCCTCGGGATGCGAAGTCGATCACTCATCGTACTCTCCTGGTTGTAATGCACAGGTTTTTTGGCTTCCCTTTCCTTTACACAAAACCGAAACACCTTGACGTGGTCCAGTATACCATGCGCGGTGACACAGGTTCCAGTTTATCGCCCCTGCACGCAGACCCTTGGAGATATGAATGCTTTGGGAAAAATGTACAGTTCGCTAAGAATGAGAAAAGGCACAATCGCATTCTTAAAAATTTCCTACCCATGAAGATTTGCTACTCTGACGAGTTTGGAGAAAACGTGCATCGGGAAAATTCTCTAACATACTGAGTGCGAAGGAAGCCTGAACTATTCGATACAGTTATGTGGAATTTGCACTATAGCTGTAAACCGGCTAAGGTATCCTCCAGCCGATGAGCTGCAATTGTGAGGAATAGGCTGGGAAAAACCTGTCCTACATTGCGTGGCCTACAGACGATTTGTTCATAAAACTGATTGCGGATTAGGCCCTTTTAAGGCGGCAGGGCCGCGGGAGGTCGCAAATGAGAGTCTTTCAAGTCGAAGATGCCTGGTCTATGGACAACTTGCGAATAGGCACACGGCCCGATCCACAACCCGGAGCGCGCCAGGTGCGGATCAGGATGAAAGCATCCGCCCTGAATTACCGGGATCTTCTTGTGCCTGCCCATGGCTACGGGTCGAGAATGAAACATCTGCCGCTGATAATGCTCGGCGACGGCGTCGGTGTGGTTGACTCATTGGGAGAGGGCGTAACGCGCCTGAAGCCTGGAGACAGGGTATGCCCGCTTTTCTTTCAGAGCTGGATGAGCGGAGCGCCGAATCAGCAGAGACTTTCACTGAGCCTGGGTTGCGAGCTTGATGGTACGATGGCCGAGTTCATGGTGCTTCCCGAGGAAGGCGTTGCGCTTGCCCCCGCGCATCTCGACGACGTTGAAGCTGCTTCGCTTCCAGCCGCCGCAGTGACCGCCTGGCGGGCATTGGTTACAGAAGGCCGGTCCAGGCCGGGGGACAAGGTGCTGGTCCAGGGCACGGGTGGTGTTTCGCTCTTCGCGCTCCAGTTCGCCAAGATGCTGGGCGCACATGTGATCATCATCTCGTCGAGCGATGAGAAGCTGGCGCAGGCGCGGGCGCGAGGTGCTGACGAAACGATCAACTATAATACTGTCCCGGAATGGGGCAAATACGCACGTGAAATTGCAGGTGGAGAAGGTGTTGACCACGTGGTTGAAGTGGGCGGTCAGGGCACTATGGCACAATCGCTTCGCGCCGTTCGACCGGGGGGGACAATAAGCGTGATAGGCGTGCTTTCGGGCGCAACCTTGAACGTGCAACTGGGACAGATTGTCACCAGGCACGTCCGGCTGCAGGGAATCACTGTCGGCAGCGGCGATGATTTTGCCCAAATGACCGAGGCAATGGCCCGGCACAAAGTTCACCCGGCGATCAGCCGAGTCTTTACTTTCGAGGAATTGCGCCCTGCCCTCGACTTTTTGGCGAGCGGCAAGCATTTTGGCAAAATCTGCATCGAGCACTGATGCCGACGGCAGAGATCAATGCGCCTGCGAACGGTATAAGCAGACAAGAAATAAACTCTGCTTGGGGTTCACATGTCGGGCTGATAAGGTCTCCATTCTCGACAACTCATAGATTCTCACCTTTTCTTCCTTAACCCCTTCTGTGCGTTCCTCTTCCTCCTTGTCGCCTGCTGCCGCTCACGCTCGATATCCTGCTGGGCCTTCCAAGCCGGGCACCATTTGCCGTGCCAAGCCATGATCTTACCAATCATTGTTGCCGGATTATCTCTTGCGTATCTACATAAACTGCATCCATCACACGCCTTGCCCAAGAATTGTTCGAACTGGTTCATTTGAAATCTCCAGTGCGGCAGGAAGTCTACGGATAGAGAAAACTCGAAAAGCAACCGGGTTATGGCAAAGATCGAGTGTTCTTTCAGTTTTGTCTTGAACGGTCCAGTGTCAACAGTCGCCGGTTTCCCTACAAAATCAGGGTAGTACCCGCCCTGGATACTGTCAAGGTCATGCTGTCAGCTCCTAGTCACTTGTCTATTTCTTGGAATCTCCTGATCACATATGACAAGTGTGGATGGTAATCTTCGGATGTGCTTCGATCCGGCTGCCCGGCCGGCGCGAAGACTGGAGAAGATTGGGATGCGTCACCGGGCTCATCAGTCAACCCGCCTGGCTTTTTCCAGGCTAACCAGTTCCAACTTGGTTGCATATTCCGTATTGTGCTTATGCTATAAGTAAACTAATTTTAATGGCGAGATCATAATAGTGGAGGTTGCAGGTAAGATGTTTGGCTTCAAAAAGCGGCGGCGGAAAAAGCTTCGAA
>JBKQTS010000188.1:0-28434 GCA_052143075.1 Syntrophobacteraceae bacterium
CCTTTGCTTGTCACCAACTGCGCGCATGCAGCTTGCCCTCCCTTTGACGAATTTGCGACACAATATCATATGGTTGGAGTGAACGCAGTATAATTTTCACGCATGCTCACGCATAATCCAGGTTTAACAGGGCGCAAACCCGCGCCAATCCACAAGGATGTTTTTGGAATATGGACAAAATACAACCTTGTCCAGCTATTGGTTCGGAATTGTGACCTTTTCCTTCTTTACTTTAGTAGGATCCAAAAGGTTAATCTTTAACCATCCATCGTGATCTTTACAATGAAGAGGTATTCGTGTGGTTATTTCCAATATTGAGTGCGCCTTAATTGCATATTGTTTCCACGAAGGGTCATTATCTATTTGGAGACATCCTGATAATGGAATGTATGGAAATGGGAACTTTGGGCATTTCTCAATTATATCTTTATAGTGTTTTATTGCATCAGTATCACATCTGGAAGTATAGTAGTCATCTTCACCTTGTTTGACGTATCCCTTAGCCCAGTCGGCAACTGGTGTGAAAGGCGATAAAGTTATACCTGATTGCTGATATCCATTAAAGGTATACGTCGCCACCTCTCCATATTCAGAGAGATCGCTTAACTGCTTTTGGGCGTCCGTCGCAGCATCTTCAGCCTCATGCAATTTCTGGTTTGTGCTATTTTCTTTATGATGTGAATAGATAATATTAGCGACAGATAACAAAACATATATAATTAAAAACAATATGCATAATCGACTTGGAATGTGGATATTGAATACTTTCTCAAAGTAGCCGAGAGTTCCAAGAACAAACAGACCCATTGAAAGCATTGTCCCCCATGGAAAAAGAACACACAAAATGAATAATACACAGACAACCAACAACATCAAAATAATTGGGCATCTTTTCATGCCGTCCCCTAATTTCAAGAATATGGGACAATTTACAACAAACTGTCTAGTTTCGCACGCCGTTTTTACTCGCTTTTTTGCTCGCTGGCAACCTGGACAGAATTCTGTCCAGTTCATGCAAAAGGTTCAAGAGGTATTGCAGAATTCCATGTCACAACTCAGCCCCTCGATTCGGAGCGTGTCCCCAAAGCCAACCATTCTCAAAGCTGGCTGCTTAAAATGCCCCAGGATCGACGATCTCCCAGGGATTAGTCGGATATTCCCCATTAAACGGAATAGGGCCTTGTAGAGAAAAGAAGGTCCCGGCGGCTTCATCCGCACTCACGATCCGAAGTCCGGCAAGCACTCCGTCCGCAATCCACCAGAGGGGCGTCAATGGCGATAAGACTTCATGTGCAGGTTTTGGCAATCATGGCAAAGTGGCCTTTGAGATCGTGAGAAGTTTCAAAACGAGGGGTAGATGAAAAAATTATGTGCCTCTGCCTGCCCTTGAAGGAGAACAAATTTTCCCCGCTCAAAATCTTAAAATCTGCAAAAAATTTTTCTTGACAACTTGAGAAAAGAGGCGGTATATGTGGACTTAATAATGAATGATGGTTCATTCATTATAAAATTGTGATGTCGTCCTGGTCGCTCGGGCCCATCTAGTGTTGCATTCCATGAACAAGGCGATATCTCGGGCAGTGCGCCTTTCGCCTCGGCGGAGGCCGGAGCGTGGTGCTTTAACGTATCGAAAAAAAACTGGATCCCGGCCTTCGCCGGAATGACGAAAACCGCTTCCGCTTCATCGTTCTAAATATCGTGGAACTTACGGAATGCTACACTAGTAACCACCAGCTCTCGTTCGCTATCTCGCTCTCTTTCTCTCTCTTGTGGTAGCTCGTGTCCATCCGGAAACCCCGGATTAGACACTAGCAGTTTTCGATTCGGAGAGGAGGCATTTTTCGCCCTGGCAAGGAAATCAAGGGGTTGCGCGGAGGCGTACATGGGTACCGCCTCGCGGAGCGTCGAGATCCTGGTTCTGCCACCGCCGCAGGCAGTTGCGATCCCGGCTGGCGGTCCCACCGCCCAAGGGCGGAAAAGGGCCCTTTCCGGACGGAAACTAGCTCTTTTTCTCATCCGCCGCTCAAAGATCCGTTGAGCCTTCCATTCAAGTTTGATGGGCCCGTTGTGACCGGGGACCATTTTCGGGGGATTTGCCATGCGGTTCAAAACAGGAGATAAACACCTCCGGATCCTCGACTCTGCCGTCAAGGTATTTGCCCACCAGGGCTTCTTCAAGGCGAAGGTCTCGGAAATAGCCGCTGAAGCGGGAGTGGCGCCCGGAACTGTATACCTGTACTTCAAGAATAAGGAAGACCTTCTCATTTCGATTTTCGAGGTGAAGATGCAGGATATCAATTCGAAGGTTCGCGAGGCCATCATGGAAAAGCAGGATGGCGGATCGCGCCTCGAATGTCTCGTGCGGCTGCACCTGTCGAAGTTCAAAGAGAACCCTGACCTGGCTGCCTGCTTTCAGGTCGAGTTGCGTCAGAGCGGTCGTTTCATGCGTGAAAAAGTCAAAGGCGAACTTCAGCAGTATTTGGATTTGATCAGGGAAATCGTCGAGTACGGCCGGCGTGATGGGACATTTCGAAATGAGATTCCCGCAAGGCTGGTTACCCATCTTATTTTCGGGACCCTCGACGAGGTGGTTTCAACGTGGGTGATGTCGGGCATGAAATATAACCTGGTCTCCCTTGCCGGTCCGTTGATGGATCTGTTTACCAACGGCATCGGCCGGGGTGCGGGCGCTCTTGCGCCTGATGGCCCGGTTGGGGAACAAGTTGGGCAACCTGTTATGTCGGCGCTGCCGGCGGGAAGGAGATAGGAATGAAACTGCTTGTTGATGAAAGGGACGTGAAGTTTGTGCTCTATGAACAGTTGCGAATGGAGGGGCTGTGTAAGTACCCTCTTTACGCCGATTTTTCACAGGAAACATTCGATATGGTCTTGGAGGAGGCCGCAAAACTGGCCGAGCGGGCTTACTATCCTTCGAACAAAAAAGGGGACGAGCAAGGCTGCCGTTTCGAGAACGGGAAGGTCAAGGTCCCGGATTCATTCCACGAGCCATACCGGCTCTACAGGGAAGGGGGCTGGCTGGCAATGTCTGAATCGCCCGATGTGGGCGGCCAGGGGTTGCCGACCGTACTGGCCTCCGCGTGCACTGAGATGTTTGGCGCCGCCAACTGGTCGCTCCAAATGTACTCGGGGCTGACCCACGGGGCTGCGCGTCTTCTCCAGGAGTTCGGGACGCCGGAGCTTCAGGAACTTTACATGGAAAATCTTTTCTCAGGCGAGTGGACCGGGACCATGTGCCTCACGGAACCCGGCGCCGGGAGCGATGTCGGAGCTCTGAGGACCAGGGCCGAACGCCAGCCGGACGGGACCTTCAAAATCAGCGGCCAGAAGACGTTCATCTCCTCCGGGATGCACGATCTTACTGAAAACATCATTCATATGGTGCTCGCGCGGGTTGATGGAGCGCCCAAAGGCACCAGGGGGATTTCCATTTTTCTCGTGCCCAGGCTTCGCCCGGACGAGAACGGAGAACTGGTCGATAACGACGTGGCTTGCGTTGGGATCGAGCACAAGATGGGCATTCACGGATCGTCCACCTCCTCGCTCAACTTCGGTGAAAACGGGGGATGTGTAGGTTACCTGATGGGCCAGGAAAACAAGGGCATGCAAATCATGTTCGAGATGATGAACGAAGCCCGGCTCTTCACCGGTATGCAGGGGCTTTCTCACGCCAGCAGCGCCTACCTGCACGCGTTGCAGTACGCCAAGGAACGCATCCAGGGCGCCCCGATCGAAAAAATGAGGGACGCGGAAGCGGAGAAGGTGCGCATCATCGAACACCCGGACGTAAGACGCATGCTGATGTCCATGAAGAGCAGCACAGAAGGGATACGGGCGCTCCTCTACGTTTCCGCATACTGCATCGACCGGGCTCGGGTCGCCGAAACACAGGAAGAGAAGGAGCTTTTCCAGGGGTATGTGGACCTGCTGATACCGGTTTGCAAATCGGTGGGAAGCGATTTGGGATTCAGGGTGTGCGAGACGGCCATCCAGGTCTACGGGGGCTACGGATATTGCTCTGAATACCCCGTCGAACAGTTTATGCGGGACTGCAAGATCGCATCGCTTTACGAAGGAACAAACGGGATACAGGCGCTCGACCTCGTGGGCCGAAAACTGGCCATCAAGCAGGGGCTGTTGTTCAGAAACGCAGTAAAGGCCGCCGGCCAAATCCTGTCCAAGGTAAGGGAGAATTTCCGCATGCGCGATCTTGTCCAGATTTACGACGAAGCGCAGGAAAGCCTGAATCAGGTCACGATGTTTTTCGGACTGAAGAGCATCACCGAGGAGTTTCACGTGCCGATTCTCTACGCCAAACCTTACCTGGATCTTTTTGGTGACGTGGTTATGGGATTTCTGCTCATTTGGCAGGCACACCTGGCCGACCGCAAGCTGCAGAAAATCTATGAAGAGCAGGGAGCAAAGGATGAAGCCTCACAGAAGAAGCTCCTTTTAGAAGACCGCAACGCCGCCTTCTATTTCGGGAAAATCGCCTCGGCCCGCTTCTTCACGAACCAGGTCCTCACCCAGGTTTCCGGCAAGGTGCGAGGGATTATGAACAATGACAAATCTCCTCTCGAGATCCCTGAGGAGGGATTCGCGCTGAGCTGAAGTTTAACAGAATAGGAGAAGGGCTAATGAAAGCCAGAGACGTTGTGGTGGTGGATGGAATAAGGACCGCCTTTGGACGCGCGGGAGAGAAGGGCTACTTCTGGCAGACCCGGGCCGACGACATGGTGGTGAAGGTCATTCGGGAGTTGCTCCGCCGTAATCCGAAGGTGAGCCCCGAGATGGTCGAAGAAAATGTTTGGGGCGCAACGACCCAGGAAGGCGACCAGGGACTGACCCTTGGGCGCTCGAGCGCCATTCTTTCCGGATTGCCGGAAAGCTGTTCCGGATTTTCGGTAGACAGGATGTGCGCAGGCGGACTGACCGCTATTACAGCCGCCGCTTCGGAAGTTGCCCTGGGAGCATGCGACGTTGTCATAGCGGGGGGCGTCGAACACATGGGACACCATCCCATGGGGGCGACCGCTTCCCCCAATCCCCGGTTTCTCACCGATCGGCTCGTAACTGAAGACGCTCTTGAGATGGGGAGAACGGCGGAATGTCTGCACGACATGTATCCCGAGATCACCAGGGACATGACCGACGAGTACGCCGTGTCTTCGCAGAAAAAAACCGCCCGGGCTTATGCGCAAGGCAAGATTCAGAAGATGATAGTCCCTATGAGCGTCTATACCAGTGAAGGCTGGATCGTAGCCGACCGGGACCAGCAGCCGCGCCCGGACACGAGCATGGAAGGGCTCAGGGATCTCAAGACGCCTTTTCGGGTACAGGGGAAAGTGACCCCTGGCAATGCTTCGGGTCTCAATGACGGTGCGGCTGGAGTTATTCTCATGAGCGCAGATAAGGCCGCCGAAATCGGGGTCGTCCCCCGCATGCGCCTCAAGGGCTTCGCCTATGCGGGTGTGAAGCCCGAAATCATGGGCTACGGACCCGTTCCCGCCACCCGGAAGGCCCTGGCAAGAGCCGGGCTCACAATGGATGACATCGGGGCAATAGAGCTCAACGAGGCTTTTGCCGTCCAGTGTATCGTATTCATGAAGGAATTCGGGTTGAAGTTTCCCGATGACGAACGGCTCAATCCCATGGGAGGAGCGATAGCTTTCGGCCATCCTCTTGCAGGCTCGGGACCCCGGCTGGTCATGCACCTTATGAGTACATTCTCCGAACGTCCGGACGTCCGCTACGGGATTACGAGCCTTTGTGTCGGTCTCGGGCAGGGGGCGACGGCCATCTGGGAAAATATAAACTCGTGACTCGTGATTCGTGACTGGTAAAGATAGCTTCCTCTATTCACCATTCACCATTCACCATTCACCATTCACCAAGGAGCTTTTATGGCCGAACCGATTACCATTTTTCATACGCGTTTCTACGATTCACCGGTTGGAAAGATTGCCATCCTGACAATGGACAACGGTCAGGACTACAAGAAACCGAATGTTTTCAGCGAAGGTGCGATTGTCTCTTTAAATAAGGCGCTGGATCGTATAGTGGCCGAAGAGGATGTTAAAGGCCTGATGCTGACCGGAAAACCCTACGTTTTTGCGGCCGGCGCCGATCTTACCGGTGTGCCTTTCATCACTACCTTCGAGCAGGGATACGCGACCGGCAAGGCAGGTCACGCGGCAATGAAGCGGATCATGGATCTGGAGTTTCCGACTCTTGCCGCCATCAATGGGATGGCGCTCGGTGGAGGCCTGGAGATTGCGCTCTACTGCAATTACCGCACGATTGCCCGCAGCGTCCCCGCCGTTGCGTTTCCCGAGTGCTTTCTCGGGCTCGTGCCCGGTTGGGGAGGATGCACGCTGACCACAAAGCTGATTGGACCGGAAAAGGCCCTCCAACTTATAGTTTTCAACGCCTTGAGCCAGAACCGGATGTTGAGTGGTCCCGAAGCTTTCGAGCTGGGACTTGCTGACCGGATGTTCGACGGCGCTGAGTTCCTCGACGAATCCCTCAGTCTCCTTTTGAGCATCGTGGCGGGCGAGACGGAGGTGAAACGCACGCCTCCTTCGATCGGCCAGGTGGGTGCGCTCTTTAGCAAGGCGCGGGCTTTTGTGGACGGGAAGGTGCACGGGGCCGCCCCGGCGCCGTACCGCGCCCTGGAACTGATCGAGGGCGCCTGTTCCTGGGATCTGGAACGCGGTTTTGAAGAAGAAAGCAAGGCGCTCGGCGATCTCACGAAGACCCGCCAATGCAAAGCTTCGGTCTACGCATTCGATCTTGTGAGCCGCCACGCAAAACGGCCCAAAGGAGTTCCGGAGACCAAGCCCCGGCGCATAGGCAAGGTTGGCGTGATCGGGGCGGGGCTTATGGCTTCCCAACTTGCGCATTTTTTCATCCATCGCCTTGGCCTGCCGGTCGTAATGAAGGACGTGCGGCAGGAGTTCGTTGACAAGGGAGTTGCCTACGTTCGCCGGCAGTTCGAGCAAAGCGCGCAGAAAGGCAAGATCTCTGAAGCCCGCGCGGGCTATCTGGGCGGATTGGTTCACGGAACGCTCGACATGGGTGATTTTGCCGACTGCGATTTCGTGATCGAGGCCGTCTTCGAAGAAATGGCGGTCAAGAAAAAGGTCTTTGCCGAAGCGGAGTCCGTAATATCGGCTGACGCAGTTCTTGCCACCAACACTTCGGCGCTCAGCGTTACCGAAATGGCCTCCGAACTTAAAAACCCGGAGCGCGTCGTTGGATTTCACTTTTTTAATCCTGTTGCACTTATGCCCCTGGTTGAGGTAATAAAGGCTGAGAAAACGGGTGACCTCGCCCTGGCCACCGCCTTCGATCTGGTGAAAAAGCTTAAGAAGACGGGTATCTTGGTGAAGGATGCCCCGGGGTTTTTGGTCAATCGTCTTCTTACGAAAAATCTTTGCGACTGTATAGCCATGGTCGACCGGGGGGCGAGCTTCCAACAGGTGGATCAGGCAGTGATAGAATTGGGATTGCCGATGGCGCCGTTCGTATTGCTGGAGATGGTTGGCATCCCGGTCGCCTTTCACGTAAACGAGACCCTGTGTCGCGCTTTCGGGCCCGAACGGTTTCCGTTGAGTGAGAATTTAAAGAGGCTGGTCGAAGCCGGACAGCAAAAGATCTATGCAAAGAGTGGGACGGTTGACCCGGCGGTGGAAAAGCTCTGGGTAAAGGAGCAAAACAAGACTTTCCACCCGGAGGAAATTCGCGAGATTACGCTGAGCAGCCTGGCTCGGGAAACCGACCTCGTCTTAAAGGAAAAGATCGTCGCGGGGCCAAAGGAGATCGATCTTGCCATGATCATGGGAGCCGGCTGGCCCTTCTTCATGGGAGGGCTCACGATGTATCTTGATCTGACGGGCGTAGCGCCTAAGACGCTGCAGAAGGTCTTTTTCGGTTCGTAGAGGCTGCGCCGCCGTGCGGCGCTGCGGTTTCTAACGATTGCCCGGGTTTTTCTTACTTTTCTTACAAGGAGGAAAATAATTATGCCCACGAAGCTGATCGACCGGACCCCTTCAGCTTACGACTACCCCCTTCTAATCAAGCACATTCTGCACACGCCCCTTAGATGCTACCCCCACAATGAAATTGTCTACAGGGATGTGAAACGCTACGACTATGTGACGCTCAACCGGCGAATCAATCAACTGGCAAATGTCCTGAAAAACCTGGGCGTGAAGGCCGGAGACACCGTGGGCGTAATGGACTGGGACAGCCACAGGTACCTCGAGTGCTTCTTCGCCGTCCCCATGATGGGCGCTATCCTTCATACGATAAACGTGCGTCTTTCTCCCGAGCAGATCCTGTACACCATGGACCACGCCGAAGACGACGTGCTGCTCGTTCACTCCGATTTCCTGCCCCTCGTGGAAAAACTCCGGGGCGCGATGAAAACGGTAAAGAAGGTCATCGTTCTATGCGACCAGGGGCCGGTTCCCCAAACGAGTTTCGAAGCAGCGGGTGAGTACGAGGCGCTTCTGGAGAAAAGCTCGAGTGATTATGATTTCCCGGATTTCGACGAAAACTCAAGGGCCACCACATTTTACACCACGGGGACCACGGGGGCGCCCAAGGGGGTCTACTTCAGCCACCGCCAGCTCATGCTCCACACACTGGCGGGGTGGGCTGCCGGGGCCATGTCCGTTGAGGGGACGGGCCTCTCGGTAAGAGATGTCTACATGCCCCTTACCCCCATGTTTCACGTCCATGCCTGGGGACTGCCTTACCAGGCCACCCTGCTCGGTCTGAAACAGGTCTATCCGGGGCGCTACGTTCCCGAGGAGATCCTTGCCCTTATTGCAAAGGAAGGCGTGACATTTACCCACAGCGTTCCGACCATACTGTACATGCTGCTCGGATCCCCGAGTGCCGCATCCGTGGATTTCAGGGGATTTAAAATGAACATAGGCGGTTCAGCCCTTCCCAGGGGGTTGTGCAAGGAGGCCAGGCTAAGGGGCATGAATATCTTTGCCGGCTATGGGATGTCAGAAACCTGTCCGGTGCTGACCGTTACTCGCATGAAGACCAAAATGCTCGAGTGGAACGAGGACGAGCAGGTTGCCATTCGCTGCCGGACCGGGCTTCCGTGGCCTTTGGTTGACCTTCGAGTGGTCGATCCCGAGGGGCGGGAGGTTCCGCACGACGGCGCCAGTGTCGGAGAGGTCGTGGTCAGGGCCCCGTGGCTGACGCAGGGCTATCTCAAGGACCCTGAGCGCTCCGAGGAACTGTGGGCGGGCGGCTATCTGCACACCTCCGACGTCGGGTGGATCGATCAGGAAGGTTATCTCCAGGTGACGGATCGCATCAAGGACGTGATAAAGACAGGAGGAGAATGGATATCTTCGCTGCTAATCGAGGATATCCTGACCCGGCATGAGGCGGTGAGCGAAGCGGCTGTTATCGGGACTCCCGACGATAGATGGGGTGAGCGGCCCTACGCTATTGTCACGATAAAGGAAGAGCACAAGGGAAAAGTTTCCGAAGATGATTTGAAAAGCTTTTTCCAGGATTATGTCAGCCGGGGCGCAATTTCGAAATGGGGCGTTCCAGACAATGTCGTCATAGTCGAGTCCATTCCAAAGACCAGTGTGGGCAAGATGGACAAAAAGGAGATTAGAAAAACGATCAAAGCGTAGTGCGGCTAGGCGACTTTTGCGGGAGGAAAGTTCCTCCGCATCGGCCAGGCATGGGCCGGCGTTGTTCAAAACTGGTCTGAGTCTTAACCCGGAGTATCCACGTTGGAAAGGAGGCTGGTTCGTGAAAATTGTGGTTGTCTTAAAACAAACCCCCGATACGGAAACTGTTATTCGGTTAGCCCCGAATAACGATAAAATCGTAACTTCAGACATCAAGTGGATCATAAATCCCTACGATGAGTTCGCCATTGAGGTGGCTCTGCGCCTCAAGGAAAAGCATGGCGGCACGGTAACGGTCATCAGTTACGGGCCTCAAAGGGTGGTTGAAGCCCTTAGGACCGCTCTTGCCATGGGCGCTGACGACGCAGTGCTGATAGATGATCCCGACATGAAGGGCGCGGACTTCCTTCATGTTACCGGGGCGCTGGCTGCTGCTGCGAAGGAAAAGGAGCCGGATATCATCCTGGTTGGTTCCAGGTCGGTGGATTATGACCAGGGGCAACGGGGCGCAATCCTTGCCGAGATGTTCGGATGGCCTCATGTGGCGGTGGTAGTCGCTCTGGAATGCGATGGGACAAAGGTGACTGTGGACAGGCCGATAGAAGGTGGTAAATTGACCTTAGAGGCCCCGCTGCCTGTATTGGTTACGTTCGGTGGATCGCATGGCGTATGGAATCCCCGGTATGCTTCCCTCCCCGGAATCATGAAAGCAAAGAAAAAACCTATGGCTATAAAAAAACTTCCGGACCTCGGCCTGAACCCGGCTGATTTTACACCTGAGAAAGCCAGAATCCGGATTAGCTCCTTGGAAATGCCTCCAGTTCGAAAAGCGGGCATAATAGTGAACGGAGGGCTTGATACCGGGGAAAAGGCAAAAAAGCTTGCAAAACTCTTGCGCGAAGAAGCCAAGGTCATCTGATACAGGAGCTATCCCAATGACAAAGAATGTGCTCATAGTTACCGAGTTCAGGAACGGCGATTTTCGCCGCGTGACATATGAAGTGGCAAGCGAAGGCAGGCGTATAGCAGATGCGCTCGGAACGGGGCTTACCGCTATTGCGCTCGGAACGGGCGTTTCCGGTAAGGCGGCCGAACTGGGAAAATATGGGGTCGATAAGGTTTATGTGCTGGACGATCCCTCACTGGAGCATTACCTGGCGGAAACCTATGTCCCGGTTATCGCGCAGATTGTACAAAATAACCAGCCGGCTGTGGTGCTTCTGCCTGCTTCGGTGAACGGCCGTGATATCGGCGCGCGGCTTGGCGCCAGGATCAATTCCACGCTGCTCCAGGACGCGGTCGAAATCCGGGTTGGCGAGGCCGGAAAGATTACGGCCAGATGGCCGCTATTTGCAGGCAAATGTTTTGCGTGGTCCGAGTGGGCCCCGGGCGTTGCCCCCCTGCTCTCGATTCGTCCGAACATGGTGAGTCCTCTCGTTGTGGACGAAAACAGAAAAGCCGAGTTAGAGAAGATTGACATGCCGGTGCCGGCTTCGCTGACCAGTGTAGTGAAATATGAGGCTGATGTCTCCGGGAAGGTGGACCTGACCGAAGCCGAGGTCATTATCTCGGGCGGCAGGGGCATGAAGGATGCTTCGAACTTCGATATGCTGCAAGAGCTGGCCGGGTTGCTCGGGGCAGCGGTGGGCGCCTCTCGCGCTGCTGTCGATTCAGGTTGGCGTCCACATTCGGACCAGGTCGGGCAGACCGGCAAGGTGGTAAACCCCAACCTCTACATTGCGGTCGGCATCTCGGGGGCAATTCAGCATCTTGCCGGCATGGGTTACTCGAAATACATCGTGGCGATCAACAAGGACCCCGAAGCGCCCGTTTTCAGTAAGGCCGATTACGGGATAGTGGATGACCTGTTCAATTTTATCCCGGCCTTTACAGAAGAAGTTCGCAAGCTAAAGGCTTCGGGCTGATATATCGCCTGAAAGCAGAAGACATTTGCAGTTTCCGGTTCGGATTTTTTGACTGAAAAGTTTTCTGACCTTAAAGTTTTCTGACCTTAAAGAATAGTTTTCGTCCCTGGACCAGGTCTTCCGGATCAGGTCCGGGGTCCGGGGCAGACTCTGGTCCGGGGGCGGAAAAGGAATTTTTTGACGTCAGAGAATCCGGACGGAAATTGGTCTTTCTAGTGAGGGATTAAAGCATTAATCCCTCAATTCCAGATTTCCTCAGTTCGTCTTATTTTGTTAGAAAGTTGTCCCGCCATTACCACGGGATATCTCTTTTGCAGCAGCTTTCGAACCACCCGGCTTCACGGGAAAAGTCCGTGGTGAAGTCATCTTTTCCGTTTGCTTTTTCTGAACTCCGGCGTCTGTTCGATCCAGAGGATTCTTTTCCGCCGAATCCTGCAAAATGTTCACTCCTGGACCGCCGCCTGTGTCTGCGTCTTCCGTTTTCCCTTCGACAAGGGCCATCAAACGGTTTACGAAATCGAGCATATGCTCTGCCTGCTCTTGCATCTGATTTGAGGTGGCGGCGGCTTCCTCCGCGTTTGCCGCGTTTTCCTGGACCACTTTGTCAACCCCTCCAACCGCCTGATTGATCTGTTGAACGCCCTGCGCCTGCTCTTGTGATGCCGCCGAAATCTCCTTGGCCAGGCTGCTGGCTTTCAAGACGCTTGAAGCTACCTCCGAAAACTCGCCGCTCATGGTTTTTGCCAGATCGGCGCCGGTCTGGATCATCGTCACATTGCCCTCGATCAAGGCCGCAGTGTTCCTTGCGGCTTCCGCCGCACGCATCGCCAGGTTTCTCACCTCGTCGGCCACAACGGCGAACCCCGCTCCGGCTTCTCCGGCGCGGGCGGCTTCCACCGCCGCGTTAAGGGCCAGAAGGTTGGTCTGGAAGGCAATTTCGTCGATGGTTTTTATGATCTTTTGAGTTTTGTCGCTAGCGCTCGAAATCTCCTGCATGAATTCCATCAGCCTTTTCATAGAGTTCTCGGCGCCCAAGGTAATTGCTTCCACCTGATGCATCAGTTTGTCGGCCTGAGTTGCATTTTCGGCGTTCTGCTTGGTCATCGCAGACATCTCCTCGAGCGAAGACGATGTTTGCTCGATCGCCGCCGCCTGGCTGGCCGTACCGCCTGCCATTTGCTCGCTGATCTTTGCTACCGCCGTGGCGGCTGCCCATGCGTTTTCCGCTGTTTCGTTAAGACCCGAAACCACTTGGCGGATGGGCTTGTCTACGAGTTTCGAGACCATTAAAAAGAGAGTCAGGGCAACTGCCAGGCTACCAAGAAGTCCTATGAAGATATTCTTGTAGCGCATGGCCTGAATGGCTGTGAACATGCTGTCGCTTTTCTGCTCAACCAGCAGCCCGCCCAGCGTCGAACGGCTCGATCCATGGCAGTGCTGGCAGCGCTTCTCATTGAGTAGCGGACGCAGAAGGCTCTGGTAATGGTTTCCATCTCGTTGCTCGTCAAACCCGGCCTCAGACCTTTTCCCGGTTGCGAGCATGTCATTAAGCCCCTGAATGAGGCTTGGCGATTTGATGCTTTCGGATAACAGGGAATTGGTCTTGTCAGATTCCGAAGTGTAGGTGATGAGCTTATCGAAGCCAAATACATAGACTTTGACATTGCTGCTGTTCTTTTCGAATTCCGCCATCTGCCGCACGATGGTTTCGCTGTCTCCGATCGCCATAGGGTAGAGAATGGCGTTATAGACCGCATCGGCAAGAATACTCGTTGAGCTTTGAAATTGTTGCCTCATTTCTTTCTGCTGATAGAAAAGATTTAGGCTGATGATCGAGGCGAGCCCGACCACAAGGAGAACAGTGACTCCCAGAACGATTTTTATCTGCAGGCTCATCTTGAGATTCTTCATCAGTGCGCGCCTCCATACACCAGGGGTTTGTAATTGAATGCATTTACGCGCTCCGCGTTGTGGCAGGACTCGCAGTCTTTTTCGGTGAGCTTTCCTTTGATCTCTTTGGGGTTGCCCGTTGCAGCATGAATGCTGCCCGGTCCGTGACAGACCTCACAACCTGCGTCCTTAAGCTGAGGTGTTTCCTGCTCGGACCGGAAGCCGCTTTCCTTGCCGTAGCCCGTGGTGTGGCATTCGAAACATTTCCTAAGTTCGGCTTCTTCGAGGCCCTTTTTCAGGCGTGTGATGCTCTGGAATGAATGGGACTTCTTGTTGAATTCTTTGAAGGTGCGATACTCGTCTGCATGGCATTCCTTACACCCCTCCGACCCGACATACTTAGGCTGCTCAGCGCACCGCGCCTTTTCTGTCTTCCAACCGGAAAGCCAAAACAGAAAGAATAGGGAGAACAAGATAATAATGGAAAGCAACTGCTTAAAATTATCCATACCCCAGCCCCCAATCTGTGACTAACCGCAAAATAAACCAGAAAGTGACATATCCTCTCGGCAACATTGCTGATGCCTTTAACAATCCTAACGTCCATAAATTCAAAAACTCGAAAATGTCGCGATGAATATTGATTCGGATAGGAGGGAGGATTTCTTTAGGATTTTTCATGTGAAAAACACTAGATTTCACATAGAAACTTGAAAATCATCGAAGATGCACAAACAAACGCAAAAAAAAGCCGGAAGCTTCATCAGCTTCCGGCCTTGATTGCTGCCGCCACAGTTTCAGAAAGGAGCGCTCCATGCCGTACTTTAGAGAAATACCAATCAGGCTTTGATTATCCTTGCATCCACCACCAGCATGCCTTCGGGATAGGCTATGACCGGGTTCAGGTCTATTTCTACGATTTCCGGGTGATCTTCGGCGATCGCGGAAATTCGGAGAAGCCCTTCGACAACTGCGTTCTCATCTATAGGGGGACGGCCCCGGAAACCTTTGAGAAGAGGGGCTCCCCTGATTTGGCTAATCATTGCGTAAGCGTCTTCGCGCGTTAGCGGAAGGAGATTCAGCGAGATATCACGAAACAGCTCGACAGTAACTCCCCCCAGTCCGAACATGATTACCGGCCCAAACTGCGGGTCCCTGTTCATTCCGATAAGAAGCTCCAAACCTTGAGCGGCCATCGCGCACACCACTGCGCCGCTCACTCTGGCGGACGGGAACCTGAGTGCGGCATTTTCCATCATTTTGGCGTAAGCATTCCGCAACTGTCCGGGCGTCTGAAGGTTGAGGCGCACGCCGCCCCAGTCAGACTTATGGAGGATATCGGGCGAATTGATCTTGAGGGCTACTGGAAATCCCATCTGGTGTGCAAGATGGACCGCTTGGCCTGGACTTGCAGCAGGGCGGGCGAAAATGCACTCGAAGCCCTTGGATTCGAGGAATTCAAAGCTCTCAACGGCATCCATCTGCGAGCGTCCGGAGGTCTCGGGGAGCGTGTATTTGGCCTTCTCACCCTTTTTCCCGGACGGGATGAGTTGCGAAAGCGCCCGTATGCCTCTCTCAGGGGTCTGGAAAACCGGGATGCCCTTACGCTGCATCTTCAGCCTTTCCACTCTTTCGACCTTTGCGCCGCCGAGGAATATGACAAGCTCGTTTTCGTTCGGGGTCACCGAATCGGAGGCGTTCTCAATCGGGTCTCCGAAGATAACTCCAACCGTGTCGAAATGGGGGCGCGCCAGATCGATCACTTCTTTGAACATTTTTGATGTGGCGTCACCTGTAAGGTCAAGCGGATTCGAACGTATTGCGTGGCCGGGGACAACACCCTCAAGCGAATCGGACAGTTGCACCGAGAGCGGCGCAGTGTCGAGGCCTTCTCTTTCAGCCGCATCCGTGGCAAGAATGGCCGCTCCGCCGGAAGTCGTCACAAATACGATCCGGTTCCCTGACGGTGGTCTGAGATAGGCGAAAGCCTTTGAGAAGTCGTAAAGTTCTTCGAAGGTTTCAGCCCGGTGTATGCCGTAGCGCGCAAGAAGCGAAGAATAGATCGCATCGGCCCCCGCAAGCGATTTGGTGTGGGACTCGGCGGCGATCCTACCGCGCGGCGTGCGGCCCGCTTTAAGCATGACAAGCGGCTTCGTCGAGGCTTCAAGTGTGCTGCGGAATCGCTCCGGTTCTTTTATACCTTCAAGGTAGCATGCTATCACTTTTGTGTTGGGGTCTGATTCGTAGTGCTCGATCAGGTCGACTTCATTTATGTCCGCGCGATTTCCCAGGCCCACAAAACCGGAGACCCCCAGTTCGTCCTCCTGGAACCAGTCGAGCATCGCCGCCCCGACGGTACCGCTCTGACTGATAACGGCTACACGGCCTTTTCGAGTGAGAAGAGGCCAGGTGGCGCACATTGGGTGGTAGGGATTGTTCACGCCCTGGCAGTTCGGCCCTATCAGACGAACCCCGTTTAGCGCGGCAACCTCCGCCAGCCTTTTCTGGAGTTCCTCTCCTTCCGGACCCGCCTCGCTGAATCCTCCCGAGATAACGATGGCACCCCTTATGCCAAACTCGCCGCAATCTCGTACCGCCTGAACCGCTATTTTCGCCGGGACTATGACCACAGCAAGATCTACCGGTTCGGGGATTTCCTTGACATTCTTGTAACAGTTTAGCCCAAGAATGCGTTCGGTCTTGGGGTTTATCGGATGGAGCGCGCCCGGGAAGCCGCCCGCTATGAGGTTTTTCAATATCTCGTGACCATACTTTCGTGGATTGTCCGAAGCCCCGATTACGGCGATGCTTGCCGGATTGAATATGAATCCGAGTTTTGACGACATGAGGGCCTCTCCATGGGGACGGCCATATCCCCCGAAACTGAATGTTGCGTCACTGCATGCCCATGGGCGATTGCCATCTAGGCCTTTTTAGACTTTTCGGCCACCCTGGCGTTGAATTTGTCGGCAACGATTATAAACCGCTCGTGGGTGGCTTCTCCGATTTTTTCCACCTCATCGAAGGCCTCCAGCTTAAATGTAAGCTTTCGTCCTTCGACGGCGGTAACTTCCGTCCTTACCCGAATCTTCATCCCAAGCGGCGTGGCCGCAGTGTGTTTGAGATTCATCGAAACCCCAACGGATTGTTCCCCCGGATTGAGATGTTCGTTAATGAGTTCCGCCGAGACCCGTTCCATCAGGCCACCCAGGCACGGCGTGGCGAAGACGTCGGGGAGATTTGGATAAAAACGGCGTGCGGAATCCTCCTGTGTGGAATCTACTGTTAATTCCCGGCTCATGCCTGGCTGAAAAGGTGAACTACTCAACTCAAACCCTCCATGGTTGAAAGTGTTAAGTTAGGAATCGCAGGTGTTCATCCGGAGACTCCGGGGCATACAGCTTTGGTTGAGCGAAACAGGCGGCGTGCGTACTGCTTGCCCTTTTTCCGGACCGGCTTTAAGAGTCGGCCGATGGCCAAGAAGATTACATGTTTCTTTTTTGCGGTCAAACCAAAAATTCAACGATGGCCCTTGTCACCGCATTCGGACTGAAGGCAGGCTATTTGACTTTGGGTTAGCTCCTTCTTATTTTCAAAGTCCAATCGCCAGAGCTGTGGCCCGGGAATCGCGTGTGGCTGTCCTCTTTAATATTATGATTTCTTAAACCAGGGAGAGAAGAGATGTCAAAGACCGAAAAGGATCTGTTGGATGCTTTTGCCGGCGAGTCTCAGGCAAACAGAAGGTATCTGGCCTATTGTCAGAGGGCCGAAGACGAGTTCCTGCACGGAGTGGCAAAGCTTTTCCGGGCCATCGCCGAGGCCGAAACCATACACGCCATCAAGCACCTGCGCACCGCCGGCAGGGTTAAGAGCACCAAGGAAAACCTCGAGGACGCGATCGCCGGTGAAACGCATGAATTCAAGACCATGTATCCGGAAATGATAGCGCATGCAAAAGTGGAGGGGCAAAAGTCGGCCGAAATCAGCTTCGACTACGCCAACAAGGTGGAAGCCATCCATGCGCAACTGTACAGAAAGGCCCTTGCCGATCCCGACAAATTTCCCGTGCAGGATTACTGGATCTGCAAAATCTGCGGGTACACTGCAGAGAAGGAAGCGCCCGATGTGTGTCCAGTATGCGGCGCAAATACGAAGGCTTTTTTCAAGGTTTGATGTTGCCGGGCCGTGTGGGGTGGGCAAAGGTGTATCCGGGCAAAGGCCGCACCCCACAAAGGTCGTGGGCACGATAAAAGCGTGCCCGCCCTAATCGCTGACAACGGGCAACCTTTCGAGACGGGGAATTTCCCTTTGAGAATGAAGGGCGGGAATACTGCGCTCCTAATCACTGACAGCCGGTATCCCTGCGAGACTGTGAGCTTTTCGAACCGCCCTGAGGATCGCCTCCCCTGCTGCTATGACGGCCAGCGCGCCGATAAGGCTCACTTCCACGCCTTCCAGGGTACCACAGCTCAAGGCAAAAACGGCGTCGCCATCGTATTGTGTGTGTGTCGGATAGATGGTCCTGGCAAGTCCGTCGTGGGCCATCTGGGCTACCTTGGTCAACTGGACCTTATTTAATAGAGCGTTGGTGGCAATCGCTCCGATAACTGTGCTTTCTCCGGCTGGAAATCCTCCCAGGAAGCCAGTCATTTTCATTAGCGCAGGGACGGTTTCGACCAGTTCGTTGCTCCCGGGGCTCTTCCTTGCGCCGGCAATTTTCATACCCGTATTTGGGTCGACTATTTCTCCAAATGCGTTCACAACCATGAGCGCCCCAACTTTGAGTCCATCCGCTCCGTGGAGCAAACTGCTCCCAACGCCTCCCTTCATGCAGCGCTCGAATCCAAAAAGCTTTCCGACTGTCGCTCCAGTCCCGGCGCCCGCGTTGCCTTCCGCCACAGGTTCTGACGATGCGTTCCGGCAAGCCTCGAAGGCCAAGTCCGTGCCTGGATAGACTCCCGTTCTGTTGACCCCCAAGTCAAAGATGATAGCTCCCGTGACGATAGGCACTACTCCGTAGCCGGTGTTGAAGCCTACGTTGCAATCTTGCAGGTATCTTTGCACCCCGCCGGCTACGCTCAACCCGAAGGCGCTTCCTCCCGAGAAGAAGATTCCGTTTACTTTTTCAACCAGATTGAGAGGGTTCAAGGTATCGGCGCCAAAGGTTCCCGGCGCCCCTCCTCTGATGTCAACTCCGGCCACCGCCCCCCGTTCGGGCAATATTACCGTGCATCCGCTGTGGATCCCTTCCAGTTGGGCGTGGCCGACCCTTACACCTTCTATAGCCGTAATCGTATCGTTTTCCATTTGTCAGTTCTCCCGGTAATGCTCAAGCAGGTATCTATAGATTTCTTTACCAATTTCCATCCCGGTTTCAATGATCTCGGGGCCAAATTGCCGACCGGTGGGGGTCCTGAAGGTTTCTATGATGCGAACGGTCCCTGACATGCCCCATGGGAATTTTTCGATCAGGTCATGAGGGCTCATGGCCTGGTAATCCATCATGTGCCAGAGCGTGTGTGTGAATGTGTCAGCTCCCCAGCGGAACTTGTCGGCGTCATAGAGGCAGTCGCTGACAAGCTGGGCCCATTGGCTGTCGGCAGCGGCGGAAGGCCCGAATGCCTCGTGATTTCTTATGGCGTTGCTTATGCAGGCAATTTCGTTCTTACTGAGCGAAAAAGTGCGAAGTATCCTTTTTGCTTCCTCAGCGCCGCATTCCGCGTGGTTTTGTTCATCGCGGCAGATATCGTGCAGGATCCCCGAATATATGCCCATCACCATGAGCCGTTCGAGCGCAGCCGGTTTCATTCGGTCGCCATCGGTTTCAATAAGGATGAGAGCGGCGCAGTCGATGCTCACACGCGTGCAGTGGAAGATGCCGTGGCCGAGTGCTTCGTTGTAGCCGGGCTCCACCATTCCACGGAGGCGCACCGCTCCGGGGTGTTTATAGAAAAGCCTTTTTGCAGTAGCAAGCGGTGCATTGAACCGCGAGTAGAATTCGGGAAGCGGGTGTTTAGAGGCGATTCTTTGCGCCTGCCGTTGCAATTTCCAAATGACTTCGGTCATTGCATTTTCTTCCCTCTTCGTGTGTCCTTCGACGAAGATTGCTTTTAGACGGACCTCGCGAGAAGTCACAGGACGAACGGTATGTTACAGCAGGCTGAATTTTTCTGCAATAAGCCGCCGGAAACGAGGAGTATACAGTAGTTCGAAGGTCTCCTCCTTTCCAGGAAAAAGCCTCATTGCCTGTTGCCGGACCGCCTGAACGATCCGGTGCGCCTCATCCAGAGACATGGGCGACTGTGCGATAAGAGCAAGAGAGAAATCAACCAGCCTCCTGAGATGTCTGATTCGTTTGTTCTCTTCCTTGATTTCAGCTTCGGTGTATTCACGTATAGGGGAGCTGTTTTCCATGTTTATTGCCTCCTTTTCGAGCCGGAAATTTAGCCCGCATAGCACTTCTAGAGTTTCAGCCCCTCGGAGATAGAAGATAGTTGGTATATACTTAATCATAACCTTAAATCCGTGCCGCAGACAGACGAGGTTGCGGATAGATATTGCGCTCGATTTCGATAATGATTATCACCTTGCCTTCAACATGAAAAATGTTCCTGACTCTATAAGCTTTCAAGCGAAGACTGGCAAAAATTCAGAAGGGAGATTTCAATGGGACCGGTGGAAATTAAAAGGGACGTTTACTGGGTTGGCGCTCTGGACTGGAACATTCGCGACTTTCACGGTTACTCCACCCCGAAGGGGACCACTTATAACGCCTACCTGGTAATAGACGAGAAAATCGCGCTCTTCGATACGGTCAAGAAGCCTTTCAAAAATGACCTGATCGAGAACATAAGCAAGATAATCGACCCCGGGCTGATCGACTACCTTGTGGTAAATCACGTGGAAATGGACCATTCGGGTAGCCTGCCGGACATTGTTGAACTGGTCGGGCCGGAGAAGGTGGTTTGTCCCCCGATGGGCAAAAAGGCCCTCTTAGACCATTACGGCCGTAAGGACTGGCCATACCATGTGGTCGAGACCGGGCAAACCCTCAAGCTCGGGAAAAAAACAGTAAGTTTTCTTGAAACCCGAATGCTCCACTGGCCTGACAGCATGATGTCATACATACCGGAAGACAGGCTGCTGCTGACCAGCGACGCCTTTGGGCAGCACTGGGCAACCAGCCAGAGGTTCGACGACGAAGTAGACGCGGGGGAGCTCTATAATCACGCCGCCAAGTACTACGCCAATATTCTGCTTCTCTTTTCCCCCCTGGTCCAAAAACTGATAGCCAAGGTTGTTGAACTGGGGTTGGACATAGATATGATAGCTCCCGATCACGGCCTGATCTGGCGAAAGGACCCCGGAGGGATAATCCAGGCTTATCAGAAATGGAGCAGGCAGGAAAGCCGTCGAAAAGCGCTTGTCATCTACGATACGATGTGGCAGGCAACTGAGAAGATGGCTCATGCGGTAGCCGATGGGCTGAAAGAGGAGGGCTTTGATTTTAAAATGTTCAATTTGAAGTTCGATCACCGGAGCGACATCATGACTGAGGTACTCGACTCAAGGGCGCTTGTTCTGGGTTCTGCGACGATAAACAACGGCATGATGCCCGCAATGGCCGACCTGCTCTCCTACATGAAGGGCTTGCGTCCGGTCGGCAAAGTAGGGGCTGCATTCGGCTCCTATGGCTGGAGCGGCGAGGCGGTAAAGCTTATCTCAGAAGCAATGCGTGAAATGAACATCAAACTGGTTAGCGAGGGGGTCCGCGTTAAATATTCTCCCCAAAAAGAGGACCTGGACAGGTGCGTTGAATTGGGCCGGCAGGTTGCACGCGCAGCTTTGGACATCGAAGTGAGCGGATTGCAGACGCCCGCCAGGGCTTAGTGCCCCCACTAAGGCTTACATGGTGAATCGTAAAGCATTTCGAATAGAGCAGAGCAAAGTGCTTTTCCTTTGCTACGGGAATGCCTGCCGGAGCATAATGGCTGAAGCCCTTGCGCGCCATTTCCGTGGAAACGAGATGGAAACCCGTTCGGCGGGATTTTTTCCGCTGGGGCATATTCCGCCCTTCACGCTTGAAGTACTGAAAGAGGCGGGCATTTCGACCGACGGGCTCTATTCGAAAGGACTTTCTGAAGCAGGGATCGATGATATCGACTACCTGATAAATCTTACCGAACTTAGAGTTAACCAACTGATATTGCACGGTTTTTCCGGAAAGCTCATTTCCTATCCGGTACGTGACCCTTTTGGAGAGAATATCGAATTATACCGGGAGGTTAGAGAAGAGCTTGAATGGCTGGTAAGAGAAAAACTGCCCGAGCTTATCGCCGCACAAGAGAAGGGGCGCGGGTGAACTGTGCCTCTGTGCACTTTGGCCTTGCGCTGGTCCTGGTAATTTTGTTTTTCACCACTCTTTCCGCTACCGGTCAGGGTCCGCCTGACCTCGATATAATCATAAAAAACGGGTTGATATATGACGGCTCCGGGGGCGCGCCGTTCAAAGCCGACGTCGGGGTTAAGGGAGACCGTATCGCCGCAGTCGGTGACCTCAGTGGGGCTTCGGCCGGGACAGTCATCGATGCGAAAGACCTTGCCGTTGCACCCGGGTTTATTAACATGCTTTCCTGGTCGACAGTTTCCCTGATAATAGACGGCCGTTCGCAGAGCGAACTGCGCCAGGGGGTTACAACCGAAATCTTCGGAGAAGGCCAATCGATGGGTCCGCTCACCGAGGAAATGAAACGCCGGACTATTTCCCGGCAGGGTGAACTCAAGTTTGATATTGCCTGGACCACGCTTTGTCAATACCTGAGCTACCTGGAAAAGCGGGGTATTTCTCCGAACGTCGCCTCCTTTGTGGGCGCGGGAACCGTACGGGAAAATGTCATCGGTTTGGAGAACAAAAGGGCGACTTCAGCTCAACTCAACAAGATGTGCGAACTGGTTCGGCTCGAGATGGAGAGCGGAGCGTTGGGCGTCGGCTCCTCACTGGGTTACGCGCCGGATATGTATGCAACAACCGATGAGCTTATCGCCATGTGCCGCACTGCGGCGAAGTACGGCGGAATGTATATCTCTCACGTGCGCAACGAGGGGGACGGGTTGATCGAAGCGGTTGAAGAACTTCTTCGCATAAGCCGGGAGGCCGGGATTGCAGCAGAGATTTATCACCTCAAAGCCGGTGGAGAAAGAAACTGGCGCAAAATGGACCGAGTAATTTCGACGATCGAATCGGCTCGCAGGAAGGGTTCGCGTATAACCGCCGATATGTATCTCTACACGGCAAGTTCGAACAGGCTTTCATCGAGGCTGCCGGCCTGGGTGCACGAAGGAGGAGACGAAGCCCTGCTCGAAAGGCTTAGAGACCCGCAGTTGCGCAAAAAGATCGCCGCAGAGATGCGCCTGCGAGGCCCGATGCCCAAAACGATATTGGTAGGCTTCACTGCCGAAAGTCTGCGCCCGCTCACCGGCAAGACTCTGGAAGAGGCCGCCCGGATTCGCGGAAAAGACCAGGTGGAAACAATGATCGAGTTGGTTGACGAAGATAACGCGGCCACGCGCGTGGCTACATTCGTAATGAGCGAAGAAAACATCAGAAAGGAGATCCGCCAGCCCTGGGTGTCTCTGGGATCGGATGCTGTTTCGATCTCGGCCGAAGGTGTGTTTCTAAACCAGTCGACCCACCCGCGCGCCTATGGAAACTTCGCCAGGCTGCTTGGAAAATATGTGCGTGAGGAAAAGGTAATTTCTCTTCAGGAAGCGATCCGCCGCTTGACGGGTCTTCCTGCCGCCAACCTGGGCCTGGACCGCCGGGGATTGATCAAAGAGGGGTATTTTGCAGACCTGGTGGTGTTTGACCCCGAAACGACAGCAGACCGCGCAACCTATGACAATCCGCACCAGTATGCAACCGGCGTCAAAAATGTGCTGGTGAATGGTGTGCGTGTAATCGAAAATGGAGAGCACACGGGGGCAAAACCGGGAAGGGCGCTCTGGGGGCGTGGGATTTTCTGATTTTGGTGGATGGGTCTATAAGTGAAGAACGCACAGATCGGATACGGGACCGGCTATATGACATCGAGTTGGAGTCCGGGGCCATCCTTTCCTCCATTGTACGCAGCCGCGATGAATGGAACAGCACAAGATACCGTTCCTTGCCATTTCACCAAAGAGTAGAGCAAGAGGGTAAAAGACTGTGACGCAATGGAGCAGGGACCTCGTTTTGTACCGCCTTGATAGAGCGCACCAGACTTTGGAAGAAGCCCGAATGCCGGCCGATGCCGGCCGGTGGAATGTATGTGTGAACCGTCTTTACTATGCATGTTTCTACGCGGATGCGGCAATGGACTCACTACGCCGGGTTTTTACCGGGCTTTAGAATCTCACCCCGAACGCTTATGACTACCTCTTCGATCGGAATAGCCTTCCCCGCTTCCTGCATCCCTTTTCGAACGATAACCGGCAGGGCGGAACAACAGGGCACTTCCATATCTATTACCGTAACGCTGCGGATGTCAGCGGTTTGAAAAATCTCGGCAAATTTCTTCACGTACTCCGGGGTATTGTCGAATTTGGGACAGCCGAGGAGAACCGCTTTGCCTTCAACGAACCTGTGGTGAAAATTGGGGTATGCCACAGGCGCGCAGTCGGACACAACCAGGAGGTCCGCTCCTTTGAGGAAAGGTGCACCAGGCGGAACGAGCCTTATCTGGACCGGCCAGTGAGAAAGCTTCGAGCCGCCGGCGTGAAGCTCCTTCAGCGGAGCCCCCTTTTGTGAAAGCGGCTCTCTGGCAAAGGTCTCGATTCGAGCCGAAGGACAGGCGCAGGCGGCTGTGAATTGTTTGCTCTCCGCCTGTTTCCGTTCTGCTTCCTTCTGCCGTTCGAGGTGCTCTTCAACCGCTTCGGGATCGAATTCAGGGGCTTCCCGCTCGATAACACGAACGGCGCCCTGCGGGCATCCTGAAAGGCAGGCGCCCAGTCCGTCACAATAAGATTCTTTTATCAGGCGCGCTTTCCCGTCTTTTATCTCCAGAGCACCCTCCGCACAGGCGATTGCGCACATGCCGCAGCCGTCGCAGAGTTCTTCGTCTATTTCAACTATTTTCCGAATTTTTCCCATCGCTTATTCTCCGGATCGAAGCCATGTCGATCTCTAAATTTACAGTGTAATTATTTTCAGGGCCGGACAGCACTTTCATGTCTGGAGGAACTTTCATGTCTGGAGGAACTTTCGTCCAGGACCTGTTCCATCATTTTTTTGCCTGTTTGGGTGAGAAAAGGGCCATCAACTGCTGCATTCCCGGCATCCTCAGGCTGGCCGGCCTTTAGCGCTTCGCTAAGGTCCGCGATTCGGACCGCGTCAAAAAGACACTTGAAATTGACCGAATTATCCGACCGGTCCATACCGCCAAGATTATTCAAGATAGAAAGAGTTGCACGGGCCAGCTCCTCCGGAGCTCCGGTTCGCGAGAGAATGGATTGGGCTTCAGTCATGTCTTCGGGAGAAAACCGCATGCCGCTGCGGGCTGGTCCGCTCGAAGCTCCGCCTGCAATGGCAGAAAGGTATGCGGCCAGGGTAACAACCGCCGGATCGCCTCCTTCGGATTGCTGAATCTTGCCGGCGTACTCGACCACTTTCAGGGTTCGCCCGATCCGTTTAAAATTTCGGCCAAGGAATTTCTTCACTTCCGCCGCTACGCGGTCCTTAAGCAGATCGGTCCTTTGGGCCAGAAGCTCCGGGGGCATATCGGTCCCCAGGCACTGGGCGGCGAACCTGCAATAGGCGGCGCAGCCGAAATCCATTTTGGGATTGAGAACCTTTGTGCCGCACTTACGGCACTTTCTTGAACTCTCATCCTTGAAGAATTCAATCGGCCCGCCGCAGTTGGGGCAACCGGATTCGCTAATTGCTTCCGGCCCCCAAAACCGGCTGTCCTGACCAGGGCACTTCATGGGTTACTCCAGTGAAAGGGTGAAAAATGAAGGGTGAAATTTGAACTCTTCTAACTTCACTCTTCACCCTTTTTCAGTTCCAGCTCAAAATAGCCTTCAGCTACGGCAGGATGGGCAGGGTTTCACTGCGCCCATCCACGGTGGGCAACGCTTCGCTTTTGCCCACCCTACGCCTCCGGACCCCGGCTCCCGGACTCAAGACTTCCAGGACAAGCTTCGCCGGGGTGACAGACTTGAATTTGTTACGCGCACTTATACAAGTAAGCACTAGCCCAAAATAGCCTTCAGATCTTCATCCGGAGTGGTGATCGGCTTAATCTGGAAATTCTTGACGAGCACGTCGAGAACTCCGGAACTGACGAAGGCCGGAAGCGACGGGCCGAGCCGGATGTTTTTTATCCCAAGGTGGAAAAGGGTCAGAAGAATGGCCACCGCCTTTTGTTCATACCATGACAGGATCATCGACAGCGGCAGATCGTTCACTCCAACGTTGAATGCGTTTGCAAGAGCAACCGCGATCTGTATGGCCGAGTATGCGTCATTGCACTGACCGACGTCCAGAAGGCGCGGGATCCCTTCGATTGTCCCAAGGTCCTTATCGAAAAAGCGGTACTTGCCGCAGGCAAGCGTCAGTACTACGCAGTCTTCGGGGACTTTTTCCACGAATTCCGTGTAGTAGTTGCGGCCCGGTTTTGCTCCGTCGCAGCCGGCGACCAGAAAAAAGTGACGGATTTTCTTTCCCTTCACCGCCTCTATCACCTTGCCGGCAACGCTCATGACCGCATTTCTTGCAAACCCCACCGTCACGGTCTTTCCGTTGGAATCTTCGGCAAAGCCCGGAAGCGCCAGCGCCTTTTCGATAACAGGGGTAAAGTCCCGGTTTTCTATGTGTGTTACTCCCGGCCAACCCACGCAGCCGCTCGTGAAAAGGTTATCCGAGTACACAGCGGCCGGTCTTTGGATGCAGTTGGTGGTCATGAGAATTGCGCCGGGAAAGTTGGGGAATTCTTTTTGCTGATTCTGCCAGGCGGTTCCGAAATGTCCGTAGAAATGAGGATATTTTTTCAGCCCCGGGTAGCCGTGGGTCGGAAGCATCTCGCCATGGGTATAGACGTAAATGCCCTTGCCCTCGCTCTGCTTGAGAATGGCCTCCATGTCCACGAGATCGTGGCCTGAGATTAATATAGCCTTGCCTTTTTTGTGCCCGAGCGGGACGGGTGTCGGGACAGGATGGCCATACCCCCCCGTGTTGCCCGCGTCGAGAAGCTCCATCGCGCGCAGGTTGACTTCACCGCATTTGAGCACAAGCCCGATCCGGTCATTTACCGAAATGTCGTCCCTGGTCAACGCTACAAGAGCTTCCTGAACGAAAGCGTAAACAGCGTCATCCTCCTGGCCGAGAATCCGCGCGTGGTCGGCGTAAGCCGAAACTCCCTTTATTCCGAAAAGCAGGGTGTGCTTGAGCGAGCGGACGTCGTCATTGTCGGCCGGATCGGACTTTAACCCGACGCCTGCGGCCTGGGAAAGAAGTCCCTCGATTGTGCCGGCGGGCTCGAAGCCGGCAGCCGGCGACGCGAAGCCGGTCTTGCCGCCGGCAGCCTCAATTTTGCTCCTGAGCTTTTCGCGTATCTTTACCGCGCGCGGAATCGTTTCGAGAAAATATTTTTGATCGAAATTTACGTTCGTGAGCGTCGAAAAAAGAGAAGTACACGTAAAAGAGTTTGCCTCTTTATCGGTTATTCCAATTCTCCTGGCTTCCACTGCAAAAAGCGCAAGCCCCTGGAGAGCATATACCAGAAGATCCTGGAGTTCGGCAACCTCGGACTGCTTGCCGCAAACACCGATTTTATCGCACCCCTGGCCCTTTGCCGTCTGTTCGCACTGGTAACAAAACATCATTTGCCTCCTGATGAAATCTCTTTTTTAAGGTTAATTAATTGTAACTCGTGCACTCGATTCAAGAGGCAAAATAATACCTCTGCGAAAAAGAACCCTTGACTTAGGTCAAAAAATCTGAATTTTTCCTACTTGTTGGAGGACGGAAGACGGAGGGCGGGCGGGAAACCACGGATTTAGAGCGGAGCGGGGTGGATATCACGGATCAGGCCTGTCCTTATCAGCACAACAGACGCTTCCAGGGCATATCTTTGTGCTTGAATGAGCAGAAACACCCTAAGGGTAAAAACCGACATGAAAATCTCTGATGAAATTTCAAAAGCATCGCTTTTCAACGGACTTCCCGCCGAACAGATTCAGGAGCTGGCCCAAATCTGCCTGGACCAAAAATATGAAAAGGGCCGGGAGCTTTTTTCGGAGGGAGACACTGCAAAGGGATTTTACCTCGTAGTATCCTGAAAAATAAAAATCTATAAACTCTCGCTTGAAGGAAAAGAGCAAATCCTCCACATATTCGGGAGCGGTGAAATTTTGGGGGAAGTCCCGGTTTTTGCGGGGGGAAGCTACCCGGCCAACGCCGAGGCCATCGAACTGAGCCGGATGCTGTTCTTTCCAAGAAAGTCCTTTGTGGAGCTGATAAGCCGGGAGCCTGCAATAGCTTTGAACCTGCTGGGCATCCTTTCGCAACGCCTGCGCCGGTTCACTCACCTGATCGAAGACCTGTCGCTTAAAGAAGTTCCGGGCAGACTTGCCGCATACCTTATCTATCTTGGCGAGCGGAGCGGAAGCCGGCAAGCCCTCGAACTCGAGATAACGAAGGCGCAACTGGCAAGCCTGCTTGGAACAATCCCCGAGACACTTTCACGCATCCTGACAAAATTGGCCCAGCAGGGGATTATCTCAGTCGAGGGCCGAAACATCAGGGTGCTCGACCGCAAAACTTTGGAGTCGCTTGCTGCGGGCGGAAAGGGACCTTTTACCGAAAGTTATGCAAATAAATAATCCGGAAAAGCGCGGGGAGCTTTGCCCCCCGCACCCCCTTCGCAGCTTCGCTGCTCACTGTGGCGCTGCGG
>JBKQTS010000189.1:0-5283 GCA_052143075.1 Syntrophobacteraceae bacterium
GTGATAAACTTTCCCATGATCTGCCTCCTTGGTTGTGGCGCTGGTTTGGGTTTGTTTCCGTTTCCAGATTAACCCACGTTTGCAAGGGGCAGATCATTTTTCTTATCCGTCATCCATTATGGCTACGGGACTTTTCATGGTTTAGGGTGTCCCAACGGGACATGAGTTACTGCGGTGAAGGGCTTATTTCTCCGCGAGGCGCGTTCACACCTGTATGGAGAGATTGTCGGCTTCCGTCTTTGTGTCCTCGTTGTAATTCTGCCGTTGCCGCTCGAAGTTGATCCGGTTTTTCGCGACGTAGATTCTTTTGAGTTCGGGAAAGCCGAGGTTAAAAACGGCGAACACGCAGGCAAACGCCTTCCAGAGGTCGAGAATGGCGCTTTTTGCCCTCTCCGGTTTAAACCCGCCGCCTTTTGCCCACCATTTCCACTTGAGGCTGTTTTGAAGTTTATCGATGCCAAGAAACGCCATGATGGCGCAGGTCTCAAACGATGTCCCGTTTTCCGATGCGCTCAAAGACGCAATATCTTCAGGCTCGACTCCCACGATCTGGGAAAGGCTCACCAGGAAATGGAGCATATCGACAATTTCGACCTTGCCGTTCTGGGTCCCCAGTCCGTGGTCCCGAACCTCCCGGATCAGTTCGGCAAGTTCGGCGGAAAGCGCTTTGCGGTAGTTTTCGATCCAGATGGGTCTTTGTTCCGGATCGTTCATGGTCGACTCGAAATCCTTGCCTGCATTTGCCAGGGTCCGGATATTGAGTTCCATTTGCAGCGCAAATATTTCCCGCATCCCTTCCTGTTCCACGCTCGCCCCTTCTTTAGCGATCAGCACTCGAGCCCAAGCCCCGCAAAATACTTTCTTACCTCTTTTGCCAGAAAGCGAATTCGAGGGTGCGCCTGACTGGAATCTCTCAGCAAAATGAAATGCTTCCAGCCGCTCCATCGGCCGCTGACGAAAATCTCGCTCTTCAGCAGGTTCGGTAGAATGTCCCTTGCGATCTCCGGCCTCAAGCCCCGGGCAAGGTCTTCTTTGTACCAGTGGAAAAGGACCTCCGCGCGCTTTCGCCATTCACCTGCCAGAAGGTCGTCAGGCGCAAGCTCGCCTTTGGCCTCATCGTATGAATTGTGCAACTCTTCAGGCAGGATTAGAACCATGCCTTTGTTCTCGTAGTTCACATATCGGGTGCTTTCCTGAGTAAAGGAGAGCACCCGGTGGCGCACCACCTCGTGCGTTATGCCGCGGTCGCATATAAACCTGAATACGAAAACGGGAAGATCGAAATACGGGTCGGTTTTCAGGAGTTCCAGTTGCTCTTCGTCTCCCACGAGCGATGCTCGAGAGGGTATTGACTCCACCTGCCCATCTCCAGGGAAGAGAGCCGGGAAAAACCTGTTCAGGCTCCGGAGCAGAAAACCGTGCACATGTTCCAGCCTCTTCAGGCGGTCCAGGGTCTCGATCCAGGCCCGGAAATTCCCTGCCATGATAAACCCCGATCCCGAATTAACGGGGAAAATGCGGTGAAAGCCGAGCCTGTCCGGCAGCTCGTTAACAATGCCGGCAAAGGTGATCGGCTCCGGTCCGCCCGGAATCTGAACGGCCGGGTCTTGTTCTACTTTCAGCACGATATTGCTGTGTTCGAGCACGGAAAGATGGCCGTGCGATTTGAGCATGAGTACAAATTTTTTGGCGGAATTCTCAGTTATCTTTTCTTCTGACTTGTAGGCCGTTCTTCCACATAATTCGACAAGCCGCAATGCGCGATTCTCTTCACATGGAGCCAACCCGTACGCAGAAACCGAGCTTTTGACGAACTGGACAGACATTGCTCTCTCCTCTCGCAAAACCTTACACCTCGCAGGGCGTAGAGTTGCTTTTTATCGCGAATCGAGGTGAGTTTGCCAGCATTTTCTTTTGGCGCCCGTCTACAACACAGACGCCGAAGGGAGCTGTTTGCCGCTGAGGCGGGACATGGTCCGGACAAAAAAAAGCGCGGAGAGATTTTGAAAGAAGTCTTCTCAACTTCCTCAAAGACCGCAAAACGGGATCGTTTTTCTTCAGTTTCCAAGGGCTAAAATGGGCGGCGCAGCCCATCGATGCTTACCGGGATTATTTGCTGGGTTTTGCCGCAGCGGAATTCGGGCCGATCATAAGCGAAGACACGTTGACGGCTTCGAAATCCGACCCACGGACGCCGTCCAGATCATGGAGGTCGTCATTGTTCCAGCGCGGGTCCGGGACGCCCGAAATGTACCAGGCCGAGCCGTTGTCAGCGAGCATCATGCCGTATCGTTTCAACGCCTTCAGGATGACCTGGTTCTGTGGCGAAAACCCTGTAATATCGAACCCGGCTTTAAGCCGGAACCGCTGGCCCATTGGCGGGTATTTCGTGCCGGTAAGGCTGGAAGCGTAATGGCGAGCCGGCCAGACGTAAGCCTTTCGGGTCTGGGGAGCGGTAAAGCGCAGCGCGTGGCTGATCTCCCCCGAAGCGACCTCGTCGTAGCGCGCCAGGCCGGGAAAAATCGGAAGGCCGGCGGCATCTGCCGAAGTCCACCCGGCTGGCCGGAGTGCGTTCGATGTGAGGTTGAAAATCGCGCCGCTTCCCGCGGTCCAAGTACCTCCGGCCTGGGGATAGGCGCTGAAAAGTTCGTAGAGGATACAGTTGTTGATGTCTATTACCAGGACATGCCTGTCGCCGGTGCTGTCCGGGCCACCCTCTATAGGAGCGTTGGCAGGGATGGGATAGGGGCCGGGATCGCTTTCATCGGCGTAGTCGAAGCTTACTTCAACCTTGGGTTGCGTTCCTGGCACCGTTATATAGGGAATGCCGATAGGGGAATCGGAACCGGGCGGCCAGTCGCCTGAACCAAAATCGGGGTGAACCGTCCCGTTTGCCCCGATCGTCGCGATGTAGGCCGCCGAATGCGGGTCCAGCGGGAGTTTGTCTACCGGCGAATTCCAGATGTTATTGGCGGGAAAGACCGCGCAGGTTTGCCCGGCAGATTCCCTGGCCGGGGCCAGTCCCGATAGAATCATGCAAAAGAAAACGATCGCCCATAAAGATCCTGCCCTTTTCATTTACCCCTCCCCCGGCTCTTCGAAAATATGAGTTCCGTTCCGGTTTATGTTCGGCTTGAAACCCGATGGTAGCAATATGTGCGCCACTAGACTGGATTGTGGCGGTGGGCACCGTGAGCAAGGCTATGCTTTGGAGGAGCACACGCGGCTATTACGAGCAGGAAATCGGAGTAACGGCCTCGTTATCGGGACCTGGCAAGCTCAAGTCCAGAAAAAGTAAAAAGTAACAGATTGTTCGACGAGAAGGTCACTCATGTACTATGATCGTGGTCATGTTTCCTTACAAAAACGACTCCAGAGGGAGGAAAGATGAGTTACATCGAAAATAATCTGATGAATGGCGAAAACATACTTTACCGGGCCAGGTTGCACTGGGTAGTGTTTTTTTGGCCTGTAATCTGGTTCGTTGTCGCAATCGTGTTTTTTAGCCGCGGCGGTGATGTTGCTGTCAACGTCGGCCGCTTATTAATACTGATCGCCATAGTCAAAGCGATTTCGTCAACCATTAGCTTTTCGACCTCCGAATTTGCGGTAACAAACCAGCGAGTCATAGCGAAAGTGGGCTTCATTCGCAGGAACTCGCTTGAAGTGTTGCTCGGTAAAATTGAAGCAATTCAAGTGAATCAGGATATTTCAGGCAGAATTCTTGGATATGGGTCCATTACGGTAAGTGGAACCGGCGGAACAAGAGATCCGTTCCACAATATATCCAACCCCCTTGAGCTTAGGCGGAAGATACAGGAACAAGTTGTAATACTGCAGAAACCTTAACGGAGGCATGAAGACGCGAAAAGCTATTCACCACAGGGCTGAGAACGCAGAGAAAATCAAAATCTTTTTGGACAGGATTTACAGGATTGAGAAATCTCCAATTTAGGGATTTAGGGATTTAATTAACAGGGTAAACCTCCGGCTCTGGCGGGGACTCGCAGAGTTTGACATTTCCGGGAGTCGAATCGTCATCCCGGCGGTGTCTTTGGGCCGGGATCCAGGCCTTGGACATCTTAGGAATCAGAAACGAAACAGGACTTAGACTGGATTCCGGCCAGAAACATGCCGGAATGACGGTTGCGCGTCAGCCATCCACCCTGCTGAAGTCCTGGAAGCGAACAAGTGCTTACAACCGCTTTGAGCGGTCCACGGTTTTCCAGGCTTCCGGCTTTGCCGGAGTATCTGACTCCTCAATTCCTTAATCCATTCTTAAAGTCCGATCAGTCTCAGCGGGGGATCGCTTTCAGCCGGTCGAGAAGCTCCGAGGCGAGGTGGCCGATCTTGTGCTCTGCGAAAGATCCATCCTGAAATATGCGAATTTCGGATTGGTCCTCGAGTAAAGGCACAAGAAGGGGCGCTATGGCGGCAGGATCGCCGGCCATGTTGGCTGCTGCCCCTGGATCGGCGTCAGGGGCAGACTTAAGCGGCGGCTGAATCGCCATGAAAAGCAGCGTTCTAAGCGCAAGGCCTCTTCTCACCGGATCGGGGGATTTCAACTGCGCCAGGACCGGGCCGGTCCATTCGCGCAAAAGCTCAGGCCTTTTCTGTGCAAGCCTGTGAATCCCCCACATGACTCCCCGTTCAAGCTCATTGTTGTCCAGCACGTTCCCATTTTCATCTATGTATGAGACAAGGATTCGATAATATTCGCGGGCAAGGGTTTCGTTTTCGGCCATTATCTCCCCCAGAGCCTCGGGGGCGCCCCAGCCGATTCCTCCGGATTCGTCGTTGAGGCTCCAGATAAGCCGCCGCATGATGGTGCGGGCAGGTTCCAGAGCCTTTTCAGCGATTGCCGATACGGTGATGCCCACTCCCCGGACCGCCCTCCACCTGATCACTTCGTCGGTTTCGAACAAGAAACAGAGCAACGGGTTTATCATTTTTTTCGGGGCGATATCGGGCCTTTTGAGCGCATTTTCAAAATCGGGAGACTCGAGAAGCGAGCGGACAAGTTTTCTCAACCCAAATCCGCCCCGACAAGCGCAATTTTGGCCCCTTTCGTGGAAATCCTTTTCCGTTATGCTCATGCCGGCCCTTTTACACCGAGTTGCGTTCAAGATTGAACTAACTAGTGTCCATCCGGAAACCCCGGATTAGACACTAGTACCATGTAACATTTACAATTTCGGATAAAGATGCTTCAGCTTTATGCGTGCATCGGTAGTAGAAAATCGCCATTGGATCTTGGATCGCCGATTGTTCCTGTCGTTTTCC